>JBOHWA010000711.1:0-6481 GCA_050735855.1 Binatia bacterium | reverse complement strand
ACTCGAGCAACCCCCCATCCTGTCCTTCCCCCGCAAGGGGGGAAGGGACCTTGGGAGGCGCACCCGTGGCCCGATCGCCACCGGTCGCCGCATCGAACAGCGTCGCCCTACGCATCGCGCAGCTTGTTGAGGCCGTTCAGCGCGGCGACGCGGTAGCACTCGGCCAGCGTAGGGTAGTTGAAGACGGCGTCGACGAAGTAGTCGGCGGTGCCCTTGAGCGCCATGACGGCCTGGCCGATGTGGATCAGTTCGGTGGCGCCGGTGCCGATGGCGTGCACGCCGAGGACGGCGTGACTGGCCGGATCGATGAGCAGCTTGAGCAGGCCGCTCTCGTCGCCGAGCAGTTGGCCGCGGGCGATCTCGCGGTACTGCGCGACGCCGGTCTCGTAGGGGATGCCGGCCTTGGTGAGCTGCTCCTCGGTCTGCCCGACCATCGAGATCTCGGGGATCGAGTAGATGCCGTAGGGCAGCAGCTGCATCATCGCGTCGCAGCGCGCGGCGAAGGCATGGCAGGCGGCGACGCGCCCCTGCTCCATGCTGGTCGAGGCGAGGGCCGGGAAGCCGATGACGTCGCCGACCGCGTACACGTGCGGCACCGCGGTCTGGTACGACGCGTTGACCTGCAGGCGGCCGCGCGCATCGGCGGTCAGACCGGCGGCGGCGAGGTTCAGCGCCGCGGTCTCGCCCTGGCGCCCGACGCAGTACATGAGGCAGTCGGCGTGCAACACCTTGCCGCTGGCCAACGTGACCTCGGCGCGGCTGCCGGTCGGCGTGCGCGCCCCGGTCGCGGCGGGCTGCGTGCTGATCGCGGTGACGTGCTCGCCGAGGCGCAGCGTCAGCCCGCTCTGGCGCAGGTGGTACTGCAGCGCTTCGGCGATCTCGGTGTCGATGAAGCCGAGCAGGCGCTCGCCGGCGTCGACCAGGGTCATGTGGATGCCCAGCATGGCGAGCATCGAGGCGTATTCGGTGCCGATGACGCCGCCGCCGACGATGATCATCGACTGCGGATGGTAGGCGAGGCCGAAGAGATCGTCGGAGGTGAGCAGCGTCTGCGCATCGAAGGCGATGTGCGGCGGCCGCGCCGGCATCGAGCCGACGGCGACGACGATGAAGTCGGCGCTGACCGTCTCGCTGCCGTCGGCGCCGGCGATCTCCACGCTGTGCGCGTCGCGAAACGACCCGGTGCCGTAGCGCAGCACGATGCCGTTGCGCTCGAGGTCGCCGCGCACGATCTCGATCTCGTGCTGGATGACCGTCTGGTAGGCGCTCGACAGCTTGCGCAGCGTCGCCTCGCGGCCGGCGGCGCGGAAATCCTCGACGCGCGGTGCGACCGTGGCGTAGCCGCCGACGTGCAGGATGACCTCGCGCAGCGCCTTCGACGGGATGGTGCCGGTGTTGACCGCGACGCCGCCGACCACCGCCTGCTGTTCGACCACGCAGACGCGCTTGCCCAGCTTGGCCGCCTGGATCGCCGCCTTCTGCCCGCCGGGCCCGCTGCCGATGACGCAGAGGTCGAAGTGGGGCATCGCCGCCAAGGTTTAAGGAATCGCGGCGGGGGGCGCAATGCGCGGGGGCGCAGTGTGAACCGCTGCATGTCGGCGAGGCCGTCGCCTGCCGACGTCCGGTAGCGCGGGCCTCCGTGCCCGTCTGGCGCGCCGCGCGCCAGGCCGCGAGGAGGAAGCGCGCTACAAATCTCTGCGGGCGCCGGGCGCCCGACGGGCACGGAGGCCCGCGCTACCGAAGAAGGCGGTCGGCGAGGAAGTAGCGCAGCGCCTGGTTGAGCACACCGGCCGCTTCCCACTGCAGGAAATGGCCGGCGCCGGCGACGGTGAAGGGGCCGATGTGCTCGGGGAAGGCGATCGCGGCGCGGCGGGGGAAGTCCGCCGGCACGACGTGGTCCTCCGGTCCGTAGAGGATGAGCGTCGGCACCGGCACCGGCTCGAAGAAGCGCGGCGGTTCGGCCGCCGGGCGGCGGCCGGCGGCATACTCGTAGTTGGCGATGCTGGCGCGGAACTTCCCGCCGTCGGCGAAGGGCTCGGTCATGTGCTCGACATCCTCGGCCTCGAAGCCGCCCGGGCCGCTCCAGAAGCGATGGCCGTAGAAGTCGGCGATGTAGCGCCGCCGGCGCTCCGGCGTATCGAGCTCGGCGGCGAGGCCGTCGGCGTCGGTCGCCTGGCGGATGAAATAGTCGGTCGCCAGCCGCGCCGCGCGCGGCGGCTGCGCCTCGATGCCGGCGGCGGTGTAGGCGTCGGGGAGGTACGGGGTCACGGTGTTGAACAGGCAGAGCCGTTCGACGAAGCCGGGGAAGCGCAGCGCCAGGTCGGCGACGATCGGGCCGCCGAGATCGCCCGCGACCGCGGCGCAGTGCCGGTGGCCGAGCACGCCGTCGACCAGCGCGTGCAGGTCGCGCGCGTGCGTGGCGAGGTCGTAGAAGCCGTCCGGCGCCAGGTCCGAGTCGCCGAAGCCGCGCAGGTCGGGGGCGATCACCTCGAAGCCGGCCGCGGCGAGCGGCGCGATGTTGCGCCACCAGATGCGCTTGGTCTCCGGCCAGCCGTGCACCAGCAGCAGCGGATAGCCGCCGCGGCCCTCGTGCAGGTAGGCGAGCGAGAGGGTGTCGCGCACGCGGGCGCGGTGGATGTGGAACTCGGGGCGGGTCATGGGTGGTCTTCTCGTATCACGGTGGCGTGTCGCACGGTGCGAGCGAAGAGCGGGCGGGCCGCCCGCGCTCCCAGCGGTGAGCGCCCCTTCCCTGTTGCGATGCGAGCAACCCAGCTGCGACAGGGGGGTCGCGTTTCCCGGGGGCACAAGGGCGCCGGCGCTGGGAGCGCGGGCGGCCCGCCCGCTCTTCGCCCGCGTGCGACGGCCGTCGTCACAGGTCGTTGGCCGAGAAGGTGTCGCAGTCCTTGATGTCGCCGCTCTGCGCACCGCGGCGCAGCCAGCGGGTGCGTTGCTCGGAGGAGCCGTGCGTCCAGCTCTCGGGCACGACGTAGCCCTGGCCGCGGCGTTGGATCTGGTCGTCGCCGATGGCGCTGGCGGCGGTGAGGCCCTCTTCCAGGTCGCCGGGCTCGATCAGGTTGGCGGTGCGCGCGGCCTGGTTCGCCCACACGCCGGCGAGGCAGTCGGCCTGCAGCTCCATGCGCACCGAGAGCGCGTTGGCCTCCTCCTGCGAGGCCCGCTGTTGGGCGGTGTGCACCTTGGTGGCGATGCCGAGCTGGTTCTGCACGTGGTGGCCGATCTCGTGCGCGACGACGTAGGCCTGGGCGAAGTCGCCCGGCGCGCCGAACTGGCGCTTCAGCTCATCGAAGAAGCCGAGGTCGAGATACACCTTGCTGTCGGCCGGACAGTAGAAGGGCCCGACCGCCGCCGAGGCGTAGCCGCAGGCCGAGTCCACCGAACCGGAGAACAGCACCAACGTCGGTTGCTCGTAGGTGCGGCCGCCGCTGCGGAACACGCCCGTCCAGACGTCCTCGGTCGAGCCCAGCACCGCGGCGGAGAACTGGCCGAGCTCGTCGGACGGCGCGCCCGCCGGTCCGGGCTGGCCGCCGCCGCCGCCGCCGTCGATCGACGACTGCGGCCCGCTCACCTGTTCGAGCAGCACCAGCGGGTCCTGCCCGGTGAGCAGGGCGACGGCGACCAGCAGGATGATCGCGCCGCCGCCGAGCGCCATGGGGCGCCGCGGCCCGCCGCCGCCCCCCATGCCGCGCCGATCCTCGATGTTGTCGCTCTGCCGTTGCGTACGCCAGCGCATTGCTTTCTCCCGTGTCCCAGTGGCTTGTCCAGATGTTGCAGAAGACTTCCACCGCGGAGACGCGGAGGGGCGGAGGTCTTCTACTCGAGATGCGTCCGATATCGATTCTCCGGGAACTACTATTTTGATCGGAAAACACTACGCAAGTCGTCACACCCTGCCCGCTTGTCTCCGCGACTCCGCGTCTCCGCGGTGGAGTCCTTCCGTTCCTGCTCAGTCCGTCCACACCCAGTCGCGGATTTCCGGCAGGTCCTCGAAGTGCTCGTTGACATACGCGCGGTGGCGGGCGAGCAGCTCGTTGCCCTTGGCGATCAGCGCCGGGGCGCGGGCGACCATGTTGGGGGCGTAGCGGATCGCGTCCATCGCCAGGTGCACGCGGCTCATGCGGTTGAGCACCACCATATCGAACGGCGTCGTGGTGGTGCCCTCCTCGATGAAGCCGCGGACGTGGAACCGGTCGGCGTCGGGGCGGCCGTGGATGAGCTGGTGGACGACGCCGGGATAGCCGTGGAAGGCGAAGACCACCGGCCGGTCGTAGGTGAACAGCTTGACGAAGTCGCCCTTCTGCATGCCGTGCGGATGGCGGTCGGGCGGCGGCAGGGTCATCAGGTCGACGACGTTGACCACGCGCACCTTGAGCGCCGGCAGATGCTGGCGCAGCAGCCAGGCCGCGGCGACGGTCTCCAGCGTCGCGATGTCGCCGGCGCAGGCGAGGATGACGTCGGGCTCGTCGTCGCCGTCGCTGCTGCACCAGTCCCACACCCCGGCGCCGCGCGCGCAGTGCGCGCGCGCCGCGTCCATCGAGAGCCACTGCAGCTGCGGCTGCTTGTCGATGACGATGAGGTTGACGTAGTTGCGGCTGCGCAGGCAGTGGTCGGCGACCGACAGCAGGCTGTTGGCGTCGGGCGGCAGGTAGACGCGCACGACGCTCGGCTTCTTGGTGACGATGTTGTCGATGAAGCCCGGCCCCTGGTGGCTGAAGCCGTTGTGATCGTTGCGCCAGCAGGTCGAGGTGAGCAGGTAGTTGAGCGACGGCACCGGCGCGCGCCACGCGATGTGGGTGCAGTGCTCGAGCCACTTGGCGTGCTGCATGGCCATCGAGTCGACCACCATGGCGAACGCCTCGTAGGTGGCGAACAGCCCGTGCCGGCCGGTGAGCACGTAGCCCTCGAGCCAGCCGTGGCAGTTGTGCTCGCTCAGCACCTCCATGACGCGGCCGTCGTGGGCGACATGGTCGTCGATGTCGATCAGCTCGCCGACGAAGCAGCGGTCGGTGACCTCGAACACCGCGCCGAGGCGGTTGGAGTTGGTCTCATCCGGACAGAACAGGCGGAAGTTGGCTTGCGTCGCGTTCTTCTTGAACACGTCGCGCAGCAGTTCGCCGAGCTTGCGCGTCGACTCGAGCCGCACGGTGGCCGGCCGCGGCACGTCGACGGCGTAGTCCGTGTAGTCGGGCAGGTCGAGCGGCACACACAGCTTGCCGCCGTTGGCGTGCGGGTTGGCGCCCATGCGGCGATCGCCCTTCGGCGCCAGCGCGGCGATCTCGGCGCGCAGGCGGCCGCCGTCGTCGAACAGCTCCTGCGGCCGATAGCTGCGGATCCATTCTTCCAGCATGCGCAGGTGCTCGGGGTTCTCGCGCACGCTGGACAGCGGTACCTGATGGGCGCGGAACGTGCCCTCGACCGGGACGCCGTCGACCACCTTGGGGCAGGTCCACCCCTTCGGCGTGCGCAGCACCAGCGCCGGCCACACCGGCCGCGTGCTGAAGCCGTTGGCGCGCGCGTCGCGTTGAATCTCGCGGATGCGCAGGTAGGCGGTCTCCAACGCCCCGGCGAACTGGCGGTGCACGGCCATCGGCTCGTCGCCGGTGACGAAGTGCGCCTCGTAGCCGTTGCCCTTGAGGAATGCGGCGATGTTTTCGTCGCTTTCGCGCCCCAGGACCGTCGGACCGGAGATCTTGTAGCCGTTCAGGTGCAGGATCGGCAGCACGGCGCCGTCGTGCGCCGGGTTGAGGAACTTGACGCCCTTCCACGAGCCTTCCAGCGGGCCGGTCTCCGCCTCGCCGTCGCCGACCACGGCGGCGACCAGCAGATCGGGGTTGTCGAACGCGGCGCCGAAGGCGTGCACCAGCACGTAGCCGAGCTCGCCGCCCTCGTGGATCGAGCCCGGCGTCGGCGCGCTGACGTGGCTCGGGATGCCGCCCGGGGTGGAGAACTGACGGAACAGGCGGCGCAGGCCGGCGGCGTCCTCGGTCACCTCGGGGAAGTGCTCGGTGTAGCTGCCTTCCAGGTACACGTTGGCGACCAGCGCCGGGCCGCCGTGGCCGGGGCCGGCCATGTAGATGACGTTGGCGTCATATTCGGTGATCAGGCGGTTGAGGTGGACGTAGATCAGATTGAGTCCGGGGGAGGTGCCCCAGTGCCCGAGCAGGCGCGGCTTGATGTGCTCGACGCGCAGCGGCTCGTGCAGCAGCGCGTTGTCGAGCAGGTAGATCTGGCCGATGTTGAGGTAGTTGGCCGCCCGCCACCACGCGTCCATGGCGTGCAGCATCGCATCGCTGATCGGCTTCAACGTCTCCGCCATCGTCGGCCCTCCCGTCCGCTCACTACACCGTCTGCCATCGCCGGCAAGTGAGGCCGGCAGAATGGCACGGCGAGCGCGAAACGCAGAAGCGGATTCTCACCGGCATGCGAGCCCCCCTGGAGGGCGCCGGTCCCTCGGCGCCGGGGGTGG
>JBOHWA010000710.1:0-13732 GCA_050735855.1 Binatia bacterium | reverse complement strand
GGCGTGCGGTGCGCGTGGCGAACCGGCCGTTATTCGAGTTTCGTGCCGGTCAGCTTGATCAGCAGGCCGTACTTGTCGTAATCCGACCTGATCCGCGCCGCGACCTCATCGTCGAGCGCGTCCTGCGCCGCGAGGCGTCCGGTGAGATCCGCAAAGCGCGCCTCGCGCACGAACGGTCGGTCGACCACGCGCGTGAAGGCCTGCCAGTCGGCCTCGTCGCGGCAGGCGATGGCGATCCAGCAGTCGTCGCCGCGCGCGGGGTAGATGCCGTGCGGCGCCATCGCCGGCCATTCGCTGCGGTTGCCTTGCGGCGACCCGGAGCGCCGCACCGGACGGTGATTGACGGTCCAGTCGAGGATCGCCGGACCGGTCAGTGTGGCACCGGTCTCCGTGCACGCCATGTCGACCCACTGCCCCTCGCCGGTGCGCGCCCGGTGGAGGAGCGCCATCAGGACCGCGATGGCCATGCCGTAGCCGCCGCTGTGGTCCATATACGAAAAGCCCCAGCCAGCCGGCTCGCGGTCGGGCAGGCCCGCGGTGAACGTCAACCCCGAGATCGCCTGCACGATCGGCCCCCAGGTCTTGAAGCGCACGTACGGCCCGCTGGCACCGAAGCCGGAGTTCGAGACGTAGACGACGTCGGGCCGTAGCTCGCGCAGGTGCTCATAGCCGAATCCGAGCCGATCCATCACGCCGGCGGCGAAGTTCTCGGTGACGACGTCGGAGAGGCGGACCAGGCGCTCGAGCAGGGCGCGGCCGCGGGCGGTGCGTAGATTGAGCGTGATGCCGAGCTTCTCGACGTTGTGGTTGTTGAACGCACCGCCGAGGTCGATGCCGCGCCGCTCATCGCGAAAGGGCGGCGTGCCGCGCAGGATGTCCCAGCGCCCCTGGCGCACCGGGTCCTCGATGCGAATCACCTGCGCCCCGAACGCCGCCAGGAACTTGGTCGCGCCGGCCCCGGCGAGTTGGCCGGTGAAATCGCAGATGCGGACGTGGGACAGCGCCCCGCTCCGCGCGTTCGCAGGTTCCGTAGTCACGGTTGACGGTGAAAACCTCCACCGCGGAGGCGCGGTGAGAGCTTATCCTCGATGAAGGTCAATACCCTTCGGGCAGGTGGTAGAGGCGCCGCGGGGTCTCGACCAGGATCATCTGCCGCTCCTCGGGGGTGCAGTCGGCGAGGGCGCGGTCGATGTACTGCCACGAGGTGGGGAAGGTCGAGGTCGGATGCGGGAAGTCCGACAGCCAGGTGACGTTGGCCAGCCCCGGCGAGCGGCGCACCTCGTCGCCGATGTGCTCGAACCAGAAGTTGGCATAGCACTGCCGGCGGAACAGCTCGCTCGGCGGCGTCGGCATGCCGTGGCGGGACATCCGCTGGCGTTCCCACTGATGGTCGGCGATGTCGAGCAGGTACGGGATCCAGCCAACGCCCGACTCGGCGAACATCACCGTCAAGCGCGGGAAGCGCTCGAGGATGCCCGAGAAGAGCAAGGTGGCCGCGACGCTGGTGTTCGCCGAGATCGCCTTCACCGAGGTCTCGCTCAGCCGCAGCATCGGGTCGGTGTGCCCCTTCCATACCTGCGCCCCCATGCCCATGCTCCCGCCGCTGCCGATGTGGAGGTGCAGCGGGAGGCCGGCTTCCTGCAGCGCGGCCCACAGCACGTCCCAGGCGGGGTCGCAGATGTCCGGATAGCCGAACTGCTGCGGGAAGGCGAAGGAGACGCCCTTCATGCCGCGCTCGGCGGCCCAGTGGAACTCGGCGACCGCCTGGGCAGGATCCCAGAGTGGGACCACTGCAATGGCGATGAAACGCCCCGGGTAGGGACGCACGTAGTCCTCGATCTGGATCGCGTTGCAGGCGCGCAGGGCCTCGAGGCGCAGCGCCTCGGGTTCCTTCGGGTGGTTCAGGGTCTGGACGTTGCCGACGTTCGGATAGAACGAGTGTGCGTCGATGCCGTCCGCGTCCATCGCCTTGACCCGCTCGGACGCCACGTACGCGCTCTTCGGCACGTCAGCCCAGCGGGTGACGACGCCGCGGTCGGGCGTGACGCCCTGCACGAAGGAGAAGCCGGTGAGGGATGTGATCCGGCGGCCGAAGACGTACCAGGCGTCGGCGCCGTCGCCGGCGTCCCGGACCTGCGGGATCTTGTCACCCCACTGAGCGGACATGCGCGAGGTGTAGCCGTCGGCAGCCTCCATCAGGTGATCGTCGGTCGAGATGGCGCGATATGGCTTCATGATCTTCTCGCTCCTCAACGGGGGACAGGAACCGGAAAAGAAATATATAGATCATTCTCCGGTCGCAGGGCCAGCAGCCCTGCACCATGGTCGACCTCGCGCGCTCGGAACTGTCGCCCCGGACCGGCGGCGTCACGCCGGCTGCCGGCGCGGCATCGTGGAGGGAAGGTCGACGTGCCCCGTGCGGCGGACGAACCGCCAGCGATCACCCTCGCGCCGCAGCTCGTCGGCGTGGCGCCCGACCATCGTCAGCGCCGCCCCGCCATCCGCCGTCCGGGCGATCACCGTCCACATGACGGTCGCGGTGGCACGATCGCCGTCGAGGACGACCTGGGGGCTGCTGATGATGTGGTACGAGCTGCCCGCCCGCCCCGCCAGCACCCTGGTCATCAGATCTGTGATCGCGGCGCGTCCCTTCGCCCGCCCGAGCGGTCCGAGCAGCACCTCGCCGTCCTCGGCGAAGAGCGACGCGTAGGCGTCGATGTCGCCGGCGTCGAGGTAGCGGCCGTAGTCGACGAACAACTGATGGATCGCCATGAGGTCCTCGAGGCGCTGGACCCGCTGGGCGAGAGAATCAGGCAGTGGTTCGGTATGACTCATTCACATACTCTCCGGTGGGGCCGGCGGCGATGACCAGCGTTGGGGCGGGGCGCGCGGGTCAGCGAGTCGGCGCGGCAAAGTTGCTCTTGTGTCCCTCCCAGAGCTCGGCGCGCAGCACATGGCGGAGGAGCTTGCCGGTGGGATCGCGAGGTAGGACGTCGCGGACGACGAGGCGGCGCGGCCGCAGGTAGCCGGCAAGGCGCGCCTCGCACGCCGCGGCCAGCGCGTCGAGGGTCGCCTGTTCCGCCGCCGGGTCGCGGCAGGCGTCCGGCTCGAGCACCACGAACGCCACCGGCGTCTCGCCGCGGACGTCGTCGGGACCGCCCACCACGCAGAGGTCGCGCACACCCGGCTGGGCGGCGAGCGCCTCCTCGATCTCGGCGGGATAGACGTTCACGCCACCGGAGACGATCACGTCCGCGGTGCGCCCGGCGATGAACAGGTACCCGTCCGCGTCGACGTAGCCGATGTCGCCGACGGTGAAGGCGCCGTCGCGCGTGTGCGCCGCCGCGGTCTTCTCGGGCTCGCGGCGGTACTCGAACAGCTTCCCGCTGGGGGGCAGGAAGTAGATCGTGCCCTGGGCGCCGGGCTTGAGGCGCTGCCCGTCCGGACCGAGGACCAGCACCTGCATACCGAGGGCCGGCCGGCCGACCGTACCCGGCCGCGCCAGCCAGTCCGCCGCAGTCGCAATCGTCAGCCCGCCCTCGGTCATGCCGTAGTATTCGACCAGGATGGGCCCCAGCCACTCCATCATCTGCCGTTTGACAGGCTGCGGGCACGGCTCGCCACCGTGCAGCACGGCGCCGAGCGCGGGGGCGCGGAAGGCGCGGCGGCGCTCCGCGGGCAGCGCCAGCAATTGCCGGAACATGGTCGGCACCATGCACGTCGAGCGCACATCGCGGCCCAGCGCCTCGAGCGCGGCGCCGGCGTCCCAGCGCCGCGCGATGCGCATCGTGCAGCCGTTGGCGAGCAGCGACAGCGAGTAGGCGAGTGGGGCACCGTGAAAGAGCGCCGAGACGTTGAGGTGCGGGCCGTCAACCGGGAGATGGGCGGTGGCGGCGATCGAGCGCGAGGCGACGAAGGCCTCGCACCACGGCAGACGGCTATCGGCAAAACGGTGCACGCCCTTCGGCCGGCCCGTGGTGCCGGAGGTGTACGAGAGGCGCCAGCCGGTGCGCTCGCGCGGCAGCGGTCTCGTCGCCTGCGTCGCCAGCCAGCGCTCGAACCCCGCGCCGTCGACCCCGCGCTCAAGGTCGATCGCAGGGATGCCGGCGGCGGCGGCCGCCGCGCGCGCCGTGTCGACGTCGGTCACCACCGCCCGCGAGCCGGCGTCGCGCAGCAGGTACTCGATCTCGGCCGCCGTCCACGAGGTCTTGACGGGCGTCACTAGCATCCCCGCCCGCGTCGCCCCCAGCAGGGCCTCGATGAATTCGGCGCGGTTGCTGGCGACGAGGGCCACGTGATCGCCCGGCTGCACGCCGAGCGCCCCGAGGCCGTGCCCGATGGCATTGGTGCGTTCCTCGAGCTCGCCGAACCTCACCTGGCGCCGGTGGTCCTCGAGCGCGATCGCCGCTGGCGACACGCCGGCGAGCTTCCAAATCGGCGGCGCCGGCGCGTTCATCGGATGACCTGCCATTGCGGAATCCTGAGCACGTCGCCGGTGCGCGGATCGGAGGCCGTCTCGAAGACCACCCGGACGGAATCGCCGATCGCCACCGCCTCGGGCGCGGTGCCGACGACGTTGCCGGCGATCAGCACCCCGGGCGCGTCGGCGACGGACACCAGGACGATCGCATAGGGGACGCGATCGGCCAGCAGCGGATGCGCGGCCTGGGTCACCACCGCGACGCTCTCGATCCGGCCGTGACCGGCGCTGGCGAAGCCGCCGAGGTCGAAGCTCCCGCAGGCTTCGCAGACGTCCTCGGGGGGATGCTGCACGTGTCGGCAGGGCGCGCACTGCTGCAGGGTCAACACGCCGGCGGTGAAGAAGTCGCGATTGTGGGCGCCGAGCTTCGGCAGCAGCCAGCGCTCGCCAAGGACGCGGCTCATGGCGGGCCTCCGAACAGGACGGCGCTCCCCGGCGCATAGCCCGGGCCGGCCACCACCAGGGCGCGCTGGACGTCGGCGACCTGGCAGGTCGAGTCGCCGCGGATCTGGCGGACCGACTCGTTGATCATCTCGAAACCGTGGATGTACGCCTCCCCAAGGTTGCCGCCGCTGGTGTTGAAGGGAAATGCCGCGCCCGGACCGACGAGGCGACCGTTGCCGACGAACGCCTCGACGCCATCGGGCGTGGTGAAGCCCATCTCGCAGAGCGCCATCAACACCGGCCCGGTGAAGTTCTCGTAGAACTGGGCGACGTCGACGTCCTGCGGCCCGCACCCAGCCTGCTCCCAGAGGTGCTGGCCGACCTGCCGGTAGTACGCGGAGCCGAGCGTCGCCGTGTCGAAGACGCCGAACTGCGGGCCGATCCCCGTGGCCGCGGCGACGATCGCGACGGGACGTTGGCGCAGGTCGCGGGCGCGTTCCATGGTCGTCACCACTGCGGCCGCGGCGCCGTCGTTCTCGGGGCAGCAGTCATAGAGGTGAAACGGCGTCACGATCCAACGCGACGCGTGGTAGGCCGCGCGCGTCAGTGGCTGGCCGCGGCGGAGCGCCCGCGGATTGCGCTGCGCGTTGGCGTAGCAGGCGAGCACGACCTCACAGAGCGCGTCCTGCGAGATCCCGTGGTCACGCATGAAGCGGGCGGTGTGCAGCGCGCACTGATGCGCCGGCGTGAGCATGCCGTAGGGGCCGTTCCAGGCCAGCGGCCCGCCCAGATAGGCGCCGGTGCCCGCGCTGCCGCCCGCCTGCCCGAAGCGGCCGAACTGCCCCTGGGCAAGGGCGCGGAAGACCACGACGTGGCGCGCGTACCCAGCGCTGACCGCCGCGTCCGCGAGCTGCACCGCGGCGGCCATGCTGTTGCCGCCGCCCGCCCAGGGCACCCCCGTCCAGCGCAACGCGCGCAGGCCGAGCGCGCGCGCCAGGCGCAGCGGCGTGTTGCGCTCGTCCCGGAACGACACGAACCCGTCGATCTCGCTCGGCGCGAGCCCCGCGTCGTCGACCGCGCGCCGGATGGCGATGCAGGCGAGCTGGAACTCGGTGTGCGGCGACTCGCCGCGCTTGTAGTAGGTGGACTCGCCGATGCCGACGACGGCGCCGCTTCCGTGCATCCCGTCCGTCTCTAGCTCGCGCCCCGGAGAATATCTAGATATTATAGGACACGGCTAGCCGGCAGCGCCACGTTGCCCCGGCGCTGCCGGTGTGCGATGTCGCGGTGTCGAGGCGGCAGGTCCTCTGTCTCGGACGGCATGGAGTGGGGAGCGTGATGCGAGCGAAGAAGGCGGCGGCGGCGACGGGAGCGGAGCACCGCGCCCGGTTGCGCGAGAAGCCGCAGCGCATCGCCGACGAGCTGCGTCAATTCATCCTGTCGGACAAGGTCTCGGAGGGAGACTCGCTGGGCCGCGAGCCGGATCTCGTGGAGCGATTTGGCGTGTCACGGCCGTCGCTCCGCGAGGCGTTGCGGATCCTCGAGGCGGAAGGCCTGATCTCGGTGATTCGCGGCATGCTCGGTGGCGTGGTCGTGCACAAACCGGACGAGCGCATGACCGCGCGCACGGCGGCGCTGGTGCTGCAGGCTCGCAACGTGTCGCTGGCGGACGTGTTCGAGGCGCGCAGCCTGCTGGAGCCGACCGCGGTGCGCGTCATCGCGTCGTCGCGATCGCGGCGCGCGGCGGTCGCCGAGCTCCGGCAGCTCATCCGCGACGAGAATCGCGTACTCATCGACCCGGAGGCCTTCGGGCCGGTCAACGCCCGCTTCCACGAGCGTCTCATCGCCCTGGCCGGCAATCAGACCCTGACGATCATCGCCCAGATGCTGAACGAGGTCGTCGCACGGGCGGTGACTGCGGTCAGCAAGACCCGGTCACCGAAGGAGTCGGCGGCGACACGCCGCCGCGGCATCCGTTCGCAGGAGCGACTGCTCGCGCTCATCGCCGCGGGCAAGGCAACGGAGGCCGAGGCGCACTGGCGCGCGCACATGGCGGTCGTGCGGCGGGTCCTGCTCGGCCAGCGTGCCCACACCGTCATCGATCTCATGCACCACGACTAACGCGAGCGCTCGCGTGATCGCCCGCGCATTGGGTGCGCTCGCGCGCGCGTCAGTCTAGCCGGCCGTCCATCCCGAGGGCTGCCGCCCGTGTCGCGCCAGTGCGCGGATCTCGTCCGCGTCTGCCACCAGCAGGTAGCCGGCATTCACGGCCGCGGTGGTCGCCGCTTCGAAGCGGCGGCGGTGCTCCTCGGCGCCGCCGGGATAGAGCCGCGTGATCGTCGCCTCGTCGAGTACGAGCGTCCTGCCAAAAAGGAACGTGAACCCGGCGCCGCCCGGAGACTCGCCGGAGAGGACGGCGCTCGGTGCTTCCACCCAGGGCGTGCGAATGCCGCCGCGGGCGATACCGACGTCGTCGCGCACGAGGCTGGTTGCTGCCGGGTCCGCCGCCTCCAGGCGCGGCGCATGCGGCGGCGGCGTCCCGTCTCGCACCCAGCGGTGGAGATGTGTCAGCGCGGCGTTGAGCACGTAGTGCTGCTGCGGTCCCGAGTTCACGGGCATGTTGGCGGACATGCCCAGGATCTGATCGCTGGGCGCCAGGTGTTGGGCGAGCTCTTCGACGGCGATACCGTCGCGGTCGAAGTGCGACGCGACGAGGCCGTAGGTGTCGAAATGGGCGGCACCGGCGAGCTCCCAGGCACGGAATCGCTCGCCATCGGGTTGACGGGCGCGACCGCCGCCGAGCAGCACGATGTCGGTCTCGCTCTGGAACGTCATCACCGGGACACGGACGTCGGCGCGGATCCGGTGCCCGTCCGACGCGATGGCGCCTAGGTTCGAGAGATCGCCATCGCGCGGCGCTCGCAGGTAGGTGCCGTCCAGAGCCGCCGCGGCGCCGGGCCGACCGTGGATCAGGAAGGCGTCGAAACAGCGCTCGATCGGATCGACGGCGTTCACGTAGGTGACCAGGAAGCCGGCCGACTGCGATTCTCCAATGGCGATCAGCCGCCGCGCCTCGAGATCCCCAAGCGGACCCGAGCCGGAGGCGCGGAGCGCGCGGCCGACCGCAGTGTAGATGTCGAATGCGAAAGCGTCTCCCGGGTGCACGAGCGAACCGTAGCGCTCTTCGTTCATGGCCTTGAGCGGCATCCCCGGGACCATCCCACCGCCGTCGATGCCGGCCTTCTGCGCCGACACACCCACCCACGCGGCGCCGCTGCGCATGAGGTGGCGATGCAGAAAGAGCCAGTCCGGGCACGCGTCGACCCCACCACTGACATTCAACCACTCGACCACCACGGTGCCGTTGAAGCGTGTCGGGTCAGTCGGGCGGTAGACCACGAGACGGGTCTTGAACCGGGCCCGCGATGCCCGCGCGGCCTGCCAGTGTCCGGCAGCTCCGCGCTCGCCCTCCAGACGGTAGGAGTTCGCCGTGCCTTCGAGGAACCATTCCTGCCGCACGTATCCGGCAGTGCGCAGATCGAGATCGCCGATCGTCAGGAAGAGATCACCGGGAACCGGGCCGTCCAGATGCGCGCTCGTCATACCGCATACCGCCATTCACTGCGACGTGTCGTCAACCATGCGCCGCCCCTACAGGACTGCGCCCGCCGCCTTCAGTGCGAGGATGCGATCCCAGTCGAGGCCCATCTCCTGGAGGATCTGCTCGGTATGCTCACCCACCTCGGGCGCGCGCACGAGCGCGGCGGGCGCTTCATCGAACTGCACCGGGTTGATGACGAGCGGGAACGACGAGCCGTCGCTCGCGGCGACCTGCTCGACGTATCCATTCGCAATCACCTGCGCGTCATCGTGCAGCTCGATCGCCTTCTGCGCCGGGGCCCACACGCCGGCGATGTCGCGCAGCCGCTCGCGCCACTCGGCGAGCGGGCGCGTGGCGAAGATCTCTTCCAGGATGCGAATCGCTGCGACGCGGTTCTGGAACATCGCCGCCGGATCGGCGAAGCGGGGATCCGTTGCCAGCTCGGGCCGATTCAGCGCCGTGACGAGCTCGGGCCAGAAGCGGGTCGCCTGCAGCATGACGAGGTGAACGACGCGGTCGTCCTTGGTGCGATAGCGGTTGGCGACCGGGTTCGGCGCGTTGTCGCGGGTAAACTTCGGCAGTGGAACGTCGGCGAACACCTTGTGGGCGATGATGTTCGGCGACATCATCCACGTTCCGAGCGACAGCAGCGAGACGTCGACCACCGACGTCTCGCCGGTCCGTGCGCGCTTGAACAACGCCGCCGCGATGCCGCCGGCGATCGTCTGCGCGCCGGCGAGGTCGCCGAACGCGGGCGGTTGCCCCGGGCCGTAGACGTCGCCGGGGAGCTGGGTGACTGCATCGGCCACCCCGGCGCGGGCCCAGAAGGCCGACCCGTCGTAGCCGCCCTTGTTCGCGTCGGGTCCGCGTACGCCCTGCCCCGAGCCGCGCACGTAGATGATGTCGGGATTCACCGCGCGGACGTCCTCGACGTCGAGCCGCGCTCGCGTGCGGGGTCCCGGCAGCCAGTTCGTCAGGAAGACGTCGGCCTTCCGACACAGGTCGAGCAACACGGCGCGGCCGTCCGGATGCTTCACGTCGATCGCGATCGAGCGCTTGTTGTGGTTGGGCTGCTCGACCAGGTAGTTGCAGCGTCCGGGTCCGCCGGGGATGAGGCCGCTCGAGATCAGGCCGCGCTGCGGGTCGCCGCCTTCCGGATGCTCGACCTTGATGACGTCGGCGCCCCACTCGGCGAGCACCGCGCCCGCCGCTGGGACGAATGTCCAGGCCGCGAGCTCGACGACTCGCACTCCCTTCATCGGTAATGTCATGATCAATCCCTCCTCCATCAGCTCCGGCTGCGCGGCAGCCCGAGCGCCTGCTGCGCGATAGTGCTGCGGATGATCCCGCTCGAGCCACCGTAAATTGTCGCGGTCGCCCCGAGCCGATGGGCGAACTGCGCTTCCCCTTCGGCAGCGGCCGTCGACCTACGATAGCTTCAGCGCCTTGAGCGCGTTCTCGCGGAGGAACTTGGGCCACACGTGGTCCTGGAATGGCACGTCCTCGAGCTCGCGGAAGATGCGCTCGAGCGTCAGGCCGAGCGGAAAGTACCCGGCGTAGATGATCTTGTCCACGCCGCGCGTGTTCGCGAAGTCGACGATCTCCTTCGGGTAGTACTTGGGCGCGAAGGCGCTGGTGCTGTAGTACAGGTTCGGCCACTTCAGGAGCAGCTTGACCGCCAGATCGGTCCACGGCTCGCAGCCGTGTCGCAGAATGAGGCGCAGCTCGGGGAAGAACCAGCACACCTCGTCGACCAGGCCGGTGTACTGCGCCTTGAAGGGCAACCGCGGTCCGGGGACGCCGCTGGTGCAGAAGACGGCGATGTCGAGCTCGATGCACTTCGCGTAGATCGGGTACATGCGCTTGTCGTCGATGGGCACCGGCGGCGTGTAGCCGACCGGGAACAGCGCGACGCCGACGATCCCGAGTTCGTCGTGGGCCCGCGCGATGTCGCGGATGGCGTCCATGCCCCGATTGGGGTCGACCCCGAGCACCGGGCGAAAGCGCTGCGCGTGGTCCCGAAGGGCCGTCCGCTCGGTTTCCGTGCACGCCAGACCCGAGAGGTTGAAGACGGCGATCTCGATGTTGTGCTTGTCCATCTCCCGCAGCGTGTCACCCACCGGATCGCCGCTCTGCGGGTGGCGGGCCTGCGGTGTCTCCTTGAACAGGTAACCGGCAGGGGTCTTGAGGGCGCCGCTGACGCTGTCCGCGTCGCGCAGCTGGCCGAAGCGCTCGGCGAGCGGACGCTCGTCGCGCGGCAGGTCCAGCAGAGTGTCGATGACCGGAATGTCCTTTGGCAGCATGGCGGGGGCGCACCCTAGACGTTCGGCAGCAGGAGCGCGCTGTTCTCGATGAAGAACTGGCGGCGATAGCTCTCCGGCAGCTTCTCGAGGTGCTTGGCGAACTTGCCGAACGGGTCCTTGCTGCCCTCGAGGTGCGGGTAGTCGGAGCCGAAGCAGTAGACTTCGCTCAGCCCGTAGCGCTCGATCATCAACGGCAGGTCTTCGTGCCAGAACGGCGGTACGCGGACATTCCGTCGCACGTACTCGCTCGGTTTCATCGCGTACTTGACCCCGACCTTGCTCATGAAGTCCGACCACAGGTCCATGCGCTCCACGCACGGGCCGACCCAGGTCGAGCCGCACTCGACGATCCCGAAGCGCAGCGTCGGATGCCGTTCGAACACCTTCCCCATGACCATCGTCTGCAGATAGAGCTCGGGGGCCATGTGCACCACCAGCATGTAGTAGGGACTGATCGCCTCCTCGCCGCCGGCGCGGAAGGCGGGCTTGTTCATCAGCGTCGCCGAGTTCCGCCAGGCGGGGTGCGGAAACATGGTGTCCTCGGGCGTGTCACACTCGAGCAGCCCCTGGTTTCCCAGGTGGATCACGGCCGGGACATCGGCCTCGGCCAGCAGCGCCCAGAGCGGATCCCACTGCTCGTGGCTCGGCGAGACGCCGCCCGGCGGCTGTGTGCACGGGAGGTCGACGGCCCTGGCGCCCAGCGTGATCACGCGCCGCGCCTCGGCGATGGCGAAGTCGACGTCGCTGGTGTTGATGTGGCACACGGCGCGGCAGCGTCCCTTGGTCCGTCGCGTGAAGTCGAGCGCGTAGTCGTTGTAACGGACGCAGGCGTCGCGGGCGAGCTTGGTGGTGGCGCGGAGGTCGTACAGGGTGTTGTTGGCGAACAACAGCTGGGCCTTGATGTCCGCTCGGTCGAGCGCCTCGACGCGCTCATCCGGGTCGTAGGCGCCCAGCGCGCCGAGTCCTTTCGTCTTCCACAGTTCCTGGCGGTTGCGCTCCCGACGCTCCTTGAATTCGGGATGCTTCACATAGCCGTCGAGGAATTCGAAGTTGTAGCCGAAGGCGAGCTCGGGAAAAATCTCTCGGAATACATCTGGATGAATGTAGATGTGTCCGTCGCTGTCCAGGGTCTCCCCCGGGAAGGGGTTCGGCGTCGTCGCGTCCATCCGTCAACTCCTTCCTTGCAACCCCGGCCGTTGATCGCGCGGCAGGCCGAGCAGGTGCTCGCCGATGATGTTGCGCTGGACGTTCGACGTGCCCCCCGCGATCGCGGCGGCCAGCGAGAACAGATACTGCGAGATCCAGCGCCCCGGCGTCAGCGGGCGGTTGCTCATCGCGACCTCGTCGAGGTCGGGCTCGCGCAGCCCCTGGTCCGGGATCAGGTCGAGCGCGAGCTTCATGATCATCTGCTGGAGGTTCGTGCCGAAGAGCTTGGCCGTCAGCAGCTCGCTCAGCACGTCCATGTCGCGGTTGCGGTGGAAGGCGGTGAGCATGCGGGCCACCGCCCACTCCTGGGTCGCGACGTAGCCCGCGATCTCGGCGAGGCGCTGGCGCACGACCGGGTGCTCGAGGGCCGACCGATTGTCGCGCCGGACCTCGCGCGCCAGGGAGACCAGCGCGTCGAACGCCATCCGCGTGCCGGTCGAGTCGCCGATCAGCATCCGCTCGTGCTTGAGCGTCGCGCGCGTGACCTTCCAACCCTCGCCGCGCCGGCCGACGATGTTCTGCGCCGGGATGCGGGCGCCGTCGAAGAACACCTCGCAGAAGTCGAGGCCTCCCTGCATCATCCGCAGCGGGCGGACATCGATGCCGGGCGTGTTCATCGAAAACAGCAGATAGGAAATACCGCCATGGCGCGGCGCGTCGGGCTCGGTGCGGAACAGGCCGAACATCATGTCGGCCTCGTTCGCCTGGCTGGTCCAGATCTTCTGGCCGGTCAGCACCCACTCGTCGCCCTCCAACTCGGCGCGCGACTGGAGGGAGGCGAGGTCGCTGCCGGCGCCGGGCTCACTGTAGCCCTGGCACCAGGAGATCTCGCCGGTGAGCGTCGGCTTGATGTACTCCTGGCGCTGCTCCTCGGTGCCGCACTCGAGCAGGGTCGGGACGAGCATGTGCGTGCCCTGCACGGAGCCGACGTGTGGCGCACCGGCGCGGTCGAGCTCCTGGCGGATCACCATGTCGGCCATCACGTCGGGGGCGGCGCCGGCACCGCCGTACGACGGCGGGATGGTGCGGTGGAGGAAGCCCGCCGCGAAGGCGCGCTGGCGCCAGGCGACCGCCTGCGCGCGCTCGCCGAGCCGGGCGTCGGCGCCGCGCAGCGGCCAGCTCTCGTCGCAGAACGCCCGCACCTCGGCGCGCAGCCGCTCGTACTTCTCACCGAACTGGAGATTCATCTCACCATCCCTCCAGAGCGGCAACGCGCTCGCGGTGCAGCTCCGGCGTGCCGAGCCACAGCCGGTCGAACATGATGCGCTTGAACCAGATCTGGACGTCGCACTCCCAGGTGAAGCCGATGCCGCCGTGCGCCTCGACCGCGTCGCGCGCCACCTGCTGCGCGCGCTCGGTGATGTGCGCCTTGGCGAGGGCCGCGGCGCGCGACGCCTCGGCCGGGGCGTGGTCGAAGGCGTGCGCGGCGTACCACCACAGGCCGCGCGTCGGATCGACCTCGAGCGCCATGTTGGCGAGCTGGTGCTTGACGGACTGAAACTGGGCGACCGGTTGGCCGAACTGCCGCCGCATCTGCAGGTACTCAGCCGTCGCCCGCACGAGGCGATGCGCCGCGCCAAAGGCGTCGGCGGCCAGGAGCGCGCAGCCGGCGTCGACCAGGCGCGCGGCATCGCCGTCCAGCGGCTCGGCCGGCGCGCCGTCGAACTCCAGCGTGGCCAGCGGACGACCGCGGTCGAGCGTCGGTTCCGCTTTCACGCGAACCCCGGGCTCGGCTGCGACGAGTGCAAGCGTTCCGCC
>JBOHWA010000709.1:0-4130 GCA_050735855.1 Binatia bacterium | reverse complement strand
CCTGGGGGCGGGGCGGGGTGCCCGTCGCAACCCCGGCGCCGAGGGACCGGCGCCCTCCAGGGCGGTGCCAAGCGCCCAAGCGCTCAGGCCGGGAGCGTGAAGTAGAACGTTGCGCCGCGGTCCACCGCGCCCTCGCCCCAGACGCGGCCGCCGTGGCGGGCGACGATGCGCTCGACCGTGGCCAGGCCGATGCCGCTGCCGTCGAACTCGTCGGCGCCGTGCAGGCGCTGGAAGGCGCCGAAGAGCTTGTCGGCGTAAGCCATGTCGAAGCCGACGCCGTTGTCGCGCACGTAGAAGGCCGCGGTCGGGCCGTCGTCGTGGCGGCCGACCTCGATCTCGGCGACGGCGCGCGGGCGGGTGAACTTCCACGCGTTGCCGAGCAGGTTGCTGAGCACCGAGCGCAGCAGCGTCACGTCGCCGCTGGCGTGCAGGCCGTCGACGATGCGGGCGCGCACGGTGCGCTGGGGCTCGGCGCGCTCGAGCTCCGCCATGACCTCGCGCGCCAGCGCGCTGACATCGACCGCGGTATGGTGCAGCTCGCTGCGCATTACGCGCGACAGGGCGAGCAGCTGGTCGATGAGTTCGCCCATGCGCTGGGTGCCGGCGCGCACGCGGCCGAGGTAGCCGACGCAGGTCGGGGTCAATTGCGCGCCGCAGTCCTCCAACACCGCCTGGGCGAAGCCGTCGATGGCGCGCAGCGGGGCGCGCAGATCATGCGACACCGAGTAGCTGAACGTGCCGAGTTCCCTGGCGGTGATCTCGAGCTGGAGGGTACGCTCGGCGACGCGCGCCTCGAGCGAGCTGTTGAGCGTCCGCAGCGCCTGCTCGGCCGCCCAGCGGTCGCTGATGTCGACCCAGGCCACCAGGATCGCCGGCCGGCCGCCGTACTCGAAACGGGTGTTGGCGGTGAACACGTGGCGTACCTCGCCGTCGCGGCGCAGCAATCGGAAATCCATGCGCGCGTTCGGTGCGCCGCCGGACAGCCAGACGC
The DNA here is from genome assembly GCA_050735855.1 of Binatia bacterium. Classification (GTDB taxonomy): domain Bacteria; phylum Desulfobacterota; class Binatia; order HRBIN30; family CADEER01; genus JBOHWA01. The sequence goes on along the minus strand of JBOHWA010000709.1, from coordinate 3,139 downwards.
GCATGGTCGCCATGACGCGCTCGAGGTCGTCGGGGTGGACCAGGCGGCGCGCGCGCTCGGCCGGCTCGAGCGCGGTGAGCTCGTCGAGCCGATAGCCCGTGAGCCGTGTGAGCGCGGGGTTGCCGAGGATCCAGCGGCCGTCCTGGATCACCGCCAGGCCCTCGACCGAGTGCTCGAAGACGGCGCGGTAGACATCCTCGGCGCGGCGGCGTTCGGTGACGTCGGTCATCACGCCGCGCAGGGCGATGACGACCCCGTCGGCGAAGATGGGGCGGCTCAGGGTGCGCACCCAGCGCACGCTGCCGTCGCGGTCGAGGACGCGGAACTCGAGCGGTTCGCGGATGTCGCGCAGGGTGCGCTCGAAGTTGGCCAGCACCGCGGGGAGATCGTCGGGATGCAGGAACGAAGCGAACGGCCGGCCGATCAGTTCCTCGGCGGCATACGAGCTGACCGACGCAAACGCGGGGCTCAGGTAGTTCATCGCACCGCTGGCGTCGATCTCGAAGATGACGTCGCTGACCGTCTCGACCAGATCGCGATAGCGCTCCTCGGAGGCGCGCAGCGTCGCCTCGGCGCGCAGCCGGTCGGTGATCACCTCGGTGAACAGCATGAGGCCGCCGATCGCGCCGTGATCGTCGGTCCACGGGCGCACCTCCCAGCGCACCCAGTCGGTGCTGCCGTCGGCGCGCCGAAACTCCTCCTGCTCGGAGCGCTCGATGCCGCCGGCGAGGCAGCGTTGATGGATCGCCCGCCAGCGCTCAGGCATCTCGGGGAAGATCTCGTAGTGTGAGCGGCCGACGAGATTCTCGTCGCCGAGGCGGTAGTCCTCCAGCCAGCGCCGGCTATGCGCCAGGTAGCGCATGTCGCGGTCGAACATCGCCACGGCCGCCGGCGTGTACTCGACGAACGCCTGCAGGACGCTCAGCCCGATCGCCATATGGACGCTCAGCGCCGCCGGCTCCCGCCGAACAGCGAGCCGAGCACGCCGCGCACGATCTGGCGGCCCATCTGGGTACCCATGGCGCGCACCACGCTGGTGCCGACGCTGATGGCGATCTTGGTGTAGTCCGCGTCCTTGGCGGTCGGCGCCGGCTGGCTGGCCGCCGCGGCGTCGGTGGCGCGCCCCTTGAGGCGCTCGTAAGCGGACTCGCGATCGATCGCCGCCTCGTAGTGCCCGGCGAGGGTCGAGCCGCGCACCAGCGCGGCGCGCTCGGCCGGGTCGAGCGGCGCCAACTGTGACAGCGGCGGATAGACGAAGGCGCGCTCGACCATGGTCGGCGTGCCGCGCTCGTCGAGCACCGAGACCAGCGCCTCGCCGACGCCGAGCTCGGTGATGACCGTGGCGACGTCGAGCGCTGGGTTGGCGCGGAACGTCTCGGCGGCGCTGCGCACCGCCTTCTGGTCTTTGGGAGTGAAGGCGCGCAGCGCGTGCTGGACGCGGTGGCCGAGCTGGCCGAGGACGTCCTCGGGGATGTCGAGCGGATTCTGGCTGACGAAGTAGACGCCGACGCCCTTGGAGCGGATCAGGCGGACGACGCGCTCGACCTGATCGAGCAGCGCCTTGGGGGCGTCGTCGAACAGCAGATGCGCCTCGTCGAAGAAGAAGACCAGCTTCGGCTTGTCCGGATCGCCGACCTCGGGCAGCCGCTCGAAGAGCTCGGCGAGCAGCCAGAGCAGAAAGGTCGAGTAGAGCGCCGGCGACTGCATGAGCTGGTCGGCGGCGAGGATGTTGATGACGCCATGGCCCGCCGCATCGGTCTGCATCAGGTCGTCGAGATCGAGCCCCGGCTCGCCGAAGAACTGCGCGCCGCCCTGCTGCTCGAGCGCCAGCAGGCCGCGCTGGATGGCGCCGACGCTGGCGGCCGCGACATTGCCGTAGGTCGTCTTGTACTGCGCCGCGTGGCCGGCGACGTGCTCGAGCATGGCGCGCAGGTCCTTGAGATCGAGCAGCAGCAGCCCCTGATCGTCGGCGACCTTGAAGACGATCGCCAGCACCCCGCTCTGCGTCTCGTTCAGGTTGAGCAAGCGCGCCAGCAACAGGGGCCCCATCTCCGACACGGTCGCGCGCACGGGATGCCCCTGCCGGCCGAAGAGGTCCCAGAAGACCACCGGGCTGGCGCGGTACTCGGGCTCGAGGCCGAGCTCGCTGGCGCGCTCACGCACCTTCGCGCTGTCGCCGCCGGCCCGCGCCAGACCGGCGAGGTCGCCTTTGACGTCGGCCAGGAAGACCGGCACGCCGGCGCCGCTGAGCTGCTCGGCCAGGACGCGCAGCGTGATCGTCTTGCCCGTGCCCGTCGCCCCCGCCACCAGCCCGTGCCGATTGGCCATGCGCGGCAACAGGGTGATGACATGGTCGTCGCTCTTGGCAATCGGCAGCGGCTGCACCGCGCTCGCCATGCTCTCCTCCTCGGCCGTGCGATGGCCATACGTTCCAGGCCGCACGCGGTCAACCTGATCGGTCACGCTTCCCCGACCGCGACGTGCCGCGCAGCGTGCGAACGTCGCGGCGATCACCTCGCATGTATCTGTCCCAGCCTTTCGGCACCCCGGTGTCCATTCCTCGTCACCTGACTATGCCTCGCCGCCCGGCGAGGCGGTTTGTTGCACGCAGCATCACAGTCTGCCGCGTCTCGCAGGTGGCGTAGGTCTTGCCACCCACCGACTCGGGCGATGGGCGGGGCGTCACCCGCCGTCGCACAAGTCACACAGCGGATGGAGTGGTCGATCGACACAGCGCGTGGGCCGACGCGCGACGGCGAGGGGGTGCGCGATCGCGTGCTGGTCCTGACGTCGGCGCTGCGCCTGGACCTCCAGCGCGGCACGCCGGCCGAGGCCGGGGATGTCGTCACCGCGCTGCAGCAGGCCGGTAGCGCCCTGGTCGACGAGGGCGCGCGGGCGCAGCTCGGCCCCCTGGTGCGCGCCGCGCACGGCTTGCGCGAGCTCGCCGGCACGGCCGGCGTCGACGCGCTGCTGCACGCCGTGGGCGTCGTCGAACAGGTGCTCGACGGCTGCCTCGAGGGCATGGACCCGGACCAGCTCGAGCGCCTGTGCCGCCCGAGCGCCGGGCGCGAGGTCGGCCTCGACCTCGACGACGACGAGGACCCGCCGGCGCCCGCGCCGCTGCCGCGCAGTCCGGCGC
>JBOHWA010000708.1:0-2431 GCA_050735855.1 Binatia bacterium | reverse complement strand
GGCTGGGGCTCACCATCAGCCGCCAGCTGGTCGAGCTCATGGGCGGGCGGATCGGCCTGGACAGCGTCCCCGGCGTCGGCAGCACCTTCTGGTTCGAGGTCCCACTGCAACACGCGGCGCGCCAGGCGGCTGCAGCGGTCGAGCCGTCGCGCGGCCTGCGCGCCGCGCCGGACGGCCTGCCGCGCCCGGCGGAGTTGCCGGATCGCCGGCTGCGCGTGCTGCTCGCGGAGGACAATCCGGTCAACCAGATGGTGGCGCTGCGCTTCCTCGACAAGCTCGGCTGCCAGGCCGAGGCGGTCACCAACGGCCGCGAGGCGCTCGAGGCGATCGCCGCCGCCAGCTACGATCTGGTCCTGATGGACGTGCAGATGCCCGAGATGGACGGCTTCGAGGCGACCGCGGCGATCCGCGGCCGCGAGACCGCCGGACACCGCGTCCCGATCATCGCCATGACGGCCCACGCCATGCAGGGCGATCGCGAGCGCTGCCTGGCGGCGGGCATGGACGACTACGTCACCAAGCCGCTCACCTGCGCCGCGCTCGGCGAGGCGCTGACGCGCTGGACGACGCCAGGCCGACGCCACGCGGCCGCCGGCGGCGATCGTCGCCGCCACGGCGACGTGCACGCCGCCTAGCGATCGCTCGCCGCGGTCGCTCGCCATCGTGGCGGAACTGTGGGGCTGTGCCGGCATGCACGCCGCCCACTCGCCCTTTGCCCCGGCCAGCAAGTGGGCGTGGCTGGCGAGCAGGTTCGCCGCTCGGGTCAGCCCCTGCAGCGAGGTCTCTCCCCGAGGCCGTGGGTGCGATGGGCCACGACGGCCAGACCCGCAGCGGAAGTCGCGGCCCCCGGGGCCGGAAAAATCGCGCTCGCGTCGTTCCTACCGGCAGCTAGAATCCACCCGGGCGCGCGGTGGGCGCCCTGCGAAATGCCAACCCTCATCCAGACGCCTCAGATGGTCACACCGCTCGCGGCGATGCCGGCGGCGCGTGCGGCCCTGGCCCGCATTCCGTTCGTCGGCCGCGGCAGCGAGCTGGCGCGCCTGGCGCAGCGCCTGGCGGAGGCTGGGCTGGCGCGCGGCGGACTGCTCATGCTGGTCGGCGAGGCGGGCATCGGGAAGACACGCACGGCCGAGGTCTTCTGCGCCGCGGCGCGCGACGCCGGCGCGCTCACGCTCTGGGGGCGCTGCGACGAAGGCGGCTGGGCGCCACCGTTCGAGCCCTTCCGTGCCATGCTGGTGGCCTATGCCGAGCAGACCGACTGCGACACCCTGCGCGCCGCGCTCGGTGCCGGCGCCAACGTGCTGGCCGGGCTGACGCCCTATCTGCAGCGACGGCTCCCCGACCTGCCCGCGCCGCTGGCGCTCGGCCCCGACGAATCACGGCTGCGGTTGTTCGATGCGGTGACCCAGTTCCTCCTCGCCTGCAGCGCCGCGCGACCGGTGGTGCTGGTGCTCGACGATCTGCACTGGGCCGACGCCGGGACGATCGCGCTGCTGCGCTACACCGCCCGCTACGCCAGCGCGCATCGGCTGCTGCTGGTCGGCACCTATCGCGACGCGGCCATCGAGATGGGCGCGCCGCTGGCCGAGGCGCTGGCGGCGCTGCGGCACGACACCTGCTTCGAACGCCTGGCGCTGCGCCCGCTCGACCGCGGCGCGATCGCCGACCTGCTGGCGCAGCTCGGCGGCGGCGTCGCCGCCGAGGTGGTCGCCGCCGTCGACACGGCCGGCGAGGGCAACCCGTTCTTCATCCGCGAGTTGCTACTCGACCTGCTCGAGACCGGCTGCATCGCGCCACGCCCCGAGGGCTGGTGCTTCGATCTCTCGGCTCAGCGCGGTCGGGTGCCGGAAGGCATCCGCGACCTGGTGCGTCGGCGGTTGGCGCGCCTGTCGCCGGCGGCGCGGCGGTTGTTGGATGTCGCGGCCTTCCTCGGCGACGGCTTTCGCTTCGATCTCGCCGCCGCGGTGGCCGGTCTCGAGCAGGGCGTCGCGCTGGCGGCGCTCGACGAGGCGCTGGCAGCGCAGATCGTGCGACCGGGGCCGGACGGCGACGCCTACGAGTTCGTGCACGCGATGCTGCGCCAGACGTTGTACGCCGAGCCCAGCCCGTCGCGCCGGCTGCGGCAGCACCGCGACATCGCCGAGGCCCTCGAGCGCCTGGCGGGCGGCAGCGCCGGCGACGCGCACGCCGCGGCCATCGCCCATCAGTACCATCGCAGTGCGGCGCTGCCCGGTGCGGAACGCGGCGTGCCGTATGCCGTGGCGGCGTCCGAGCGCGCCGCCGCGACCGGCGCCCACGACGAGGTGGCGCGTCAGGTGCAGATCGCCCTGGCGCTGTTGCCGGCCGGCGACGCGCGCCGCCCGCGCCTGCTCGCCAACCTCGGCCTGGCGCTCGCCTGGGCGCGCGCCGGCGAGGTCGCGGTGCGCACCAT
>JBOHWA010000707.1:0-5785 GCA_050735855.1 Binatia bacterium | reverse complement strand
CCCCGCCGCGACCAACGCTGAAGCGGTCGCACCCCTCCACCCCTCGCTCGGTCCGTCAGCTCGTGGAGCATTGCTCCCACCCCAACATACAAGCGCGGGCGGCCCGCCCGCTCTTTCTTTCGAACCGGACCAGCGCCGCTGCACGCTGGTCAAACGGCCTGCGAGCCCGGTGCCGATGGGTTCGTCGCGCTGGCCGGCGCCGCTGGCGCCAGCAGGTCCTCGAGGAAGAAGGCCGACAGCTCGGCCCGGCCGGCGAGGCCCGACTTGGCGTAGACTGCCAGGGCCTGCTGGCGCACGGTGCGCTCGCTCGCCCCGCGCACGGGGGCGATCTCCTTGAAGCTCAACCCTTTGAGCAGGAGGAAGGCGACCTCCTTCTCGGCCGGAGTCAGGGTCCAGGCGTCCAACTGCTGGTCGATGGCGCGCGACATCCCCTGCAGAATCTCGCCGTGCCGATCCCGCCACCGGGCCGCCTCCACGCGGGCGCCCTCGAGCGAGCGGCGCGCGGCGGCCAGCCCACGGCGCAGGCGGAAGAAGCGGATCCACATCCAGCCCAGCGCCAGGACGGCCGCGCCGGCCGTGAGCAGCTCGATGCTGATGTGCGGCACCGATCCGCCACTGTACGAGTCCGCCACCACATCGATCAGCGTCATCCCGGCCACGACGGCCAGGATGGCGGTGACGATCAGCCGCTCGCGCCCCGAGATCGGCCCGTTCTCGTCACCCGTCATTTGACGCGTATGCCTCATCCGGCCCCCACTGTCATCTGACGGATGGCGGTCGGGGGCGCGATGCCGCAGGTTCGGTGCGAAAGGAGATCGCGCCATGGATGTGCTTGCCGCCCAGATTCACCTCGCCTTCAACCACCTGCCCGTGGTCGGGGCGCTGCTGGCCAGCCTCGTGCTGGCTTCCGCCGCCGTCACCCGCCGGGCCGGCGCGCGCAACGTCGGCTTCGGCCTGCTCGTCTTCGCCGGCCTGTCCGTCCTCCCAGCCTATTTCAGCGGGGAGGGTGCGGAGGAGGTCGTCGAACATCGCCCCGGGGTATCCGAGGCCCTCATCGAAACGCACGAGGACGCGGCGACGCGAGCGCTGGCCGCGACCCTGGTAGCGGGCGCGATCGCAGCCGCCGCACTCCTGGCGCTCGCCCTGCGGCGCGAGCGCGCACTGCAAGGCCTATCCATCGCGGCGCTGATCGCCGCGCTGGTCTCCACCGTGTTGATCGCCCACGCAGCGCACCTCGGCGGGCAGATTCGCCACGACGAGCTTCGCCCCCAAGGCGCCGGGCCTGCGTCGCCGCGTGGCGGCGAATTCCCAACTTCGAAAAGCTCCGCCGCGCCGCCCTCGCAAGCCCACTTGGAAAACGGCGCTGCCACTCGTGGCGTAGCGCTTGCACTTCTAGCGACTGGCGTGTCGAACGCCGCGCGCACCGAGCGCGCGGCACACCGACGCCACCACAACGCGGAGGAGGTCAATCGATGATCCGCTCATGGTCCTCACCGTTCGTCGCGCTCACCGCGCTGTTGCTCTCGGCTCCGGCCTTCGCGACGGCGTTCGGCACGCTGAGCAACTTCGATGTCGTCAACGATACCCCCAGCCCGTGCCACGGCTTCGAGATCGAGCTCGAGGATCTGCACGTCGGCGACGTGCCGTACACGTTCGGCGGCACGTACGTGCGCTACGGCGATCCGGAGATTCTCGACGTCACCGACGACCCGCTGCATCCGCGCGTGCTGGTGCGCTACCGGCACTGGACCGGCAGCCAGTGGGAAGCCACGCCGGTCGCGCCCGCCAACATCACGCCGGGCGGACACGACTGCTATGCGGGCGGCCCGATCGGCAACTACGAGAGCAGCGGCTGTGAGCACTACGGGGTGAGCCTGAGCGCCAACCCGACGCGCACCGCGTATCGCTGGATCGTCGCCGCCGACCCGAGCGACATCAACACCGCCTTCAGCCCCGTGCCGCAGCCGGTCAACATTCCGGTGCCGGTATGGAACGTCATCCCCAACCCCGTCGCCGCCGGCGGCGGCGTCAACGTGCGCGCCGAAGTCGAGCCGGTCGAAGAGGAGAACCACGCGCAGTTCGGCGAGCCGCAGTGGATGAAGGCGTTCAAGATCGAGAGCGAGCGCGATCTACAGCCGGAGGATCTGGTCAAGCTGCTGCTCGGCGTGGCCGACGGCATCGTCCCCGACGACGAGACCGAGATCGAGACCGAGTGGAAGCTGATCCAGTCGAAGCCGGGCGACGCCGAAGACGAGGAGGAAGACGCCGAGGTGAAGGAGGACAAGCTCGACGACGGCAAGCACTCGGTCGTCCGGCGCTACGAGTTCTACCGCTACGTCGGCCCGCGCGACCCGGAGAACAACGAGGCCCTGCCCTGCATCCACGACGACGAGCCGGTCCCCGCCGACGCGCCGGTCGAGGGCTGCGGCGACCTCGGCGCGTTCGTCGGGGCGCAGAACGTGGCGGTTGACGTCGACCTGCTGGCGATCGACGGCCCGCTCCCGGCAGGCGAGCTCGACGTGCCCTACACGAGCCTGGCCCTGGTCGTCGGCGGCCTGCCGCCCTACACGATCGCGATCACCGGCGGCGAGCTCCCGGACGGCCTGCAGCTCGATGCGACCACCGGCATCCTGTCGGGAACGCCGACCATGGCGGGCCCGTTCAGCTTCACCATCGCGGCCGAGGACTCCGCCGCCGACACCGTGCGCACCACCTTCGAGCTGACGGTCGTCGGTCCCGAGCCGACCGCAACCGCGACGAGCGGGACGCCCGAGGCGACACCCACCCCGACCGAAACGCCGACTGCGGCGCCGACCGAGACCCCCACGGCGCCCCGCACTGTCTGCGCCGGCAGCTGCAACGGCGACAGCGCCGTCAGCATCGGCGAGCTGATCACGCTGGTCGGCATCGCGCTCGGACAGCACGAGCCGTCCGCCTGCGCCCTGGGCATTCCCAGCGGCGAGTCGGTCAACATCACCCTGCTGGTGCGCTCGGTCGGCAACGCGCTGAACGGGTGCGCGACGACGTGAGCGCACCTACCCGGGAGATCCAAGGGGCTCACGGTGCCGCAATTCTGCGCGCTGGAGCCGTCCTGCGGACGGCGCACGGGCGCGCCACCGGCGCGCCCCTACGCCTGCGACGACCAGCGCGCTCAGTTACGCTGGCGCGCCCGCCTGCTCGCGCTTCCACTGTTCGAGCAGGTCGCGGTTGTCGAGCTGCCACGGGTGGAAGCCGGGGCGATAGTAGTCGAGGTAGAGCCGCCACATCGCCAACAGGCCTGGCTGGACGAAGAGGAAGCGCGCCAGCGCGGCCCACTCGCGCAGCGCGAGGAGGATCCCGTCGGCGCGCATCAGCCGGACCTGCTGGCCAACCACCAGCAACCAGAAGACGAGCGTCGTGACGAGCATGGTCACGACGCGCTCCAGATAGTTCCCGCCGACCTGCTGGTACACGTCGTAGGCGACCGCCTTGTGCTCGTTCTCCTCCGCCGCGTGCCAGGTCCACAGCGCCGCCATCTCCGGATGCGCCCCCTCGAGCACCGCCGGATCGCTGAGCAGGCTGTGTGCCAGCGTCGCGGTGAAGTGCTCGAGCGCGCAGGTCGCCGAGAGCCGCAGGCGCGCCGGCAGCACGCGGCTGATGACGCGCAGGAGGCGGGTGATGCGCGCTTCCATCTGCTGCGCCGGATAGCCCTGTGCCTCGAGCATACGGTTGTAGCGCACGTGCTCGCGGCTGTGGATGCCTTCCTGCCCACAGAACGCCTTCACCTCGGCCAGCAGGGCCGGATCGCGCAGCCGCCGGCGGTGCTCGCTCACCGCGGCGACGAAGAAGCGCTCGCCGGGCGGAAAGAAGATCGACAGGTTGTCGAAGAAGAGCGTGATCGCCCGCCGGCCGCCGTGCCAATGGCGCGGCACCTCATCGTCCATCGCGAAGCGGAGGTTGCGCACCGGGAACAGGTTGGAATTCGTCATGCGCCGACGCTAGGCGCGCGGCGGTTGCGTGGCCAGGTCATCTGGTGCCATTCTCTTGTCAATTTGGGCCACGAGATGCCTCGCCGAATCGACCACGACGCAAGCTGGTTGCCAGCCATTCACGCGCTGCATCTGGCGGAGCTCGTCGGCCGCTGGGACGTGTCGGCGGCGGCGCTGCTGCGCGGCAGCGAGGTGCGCAAGGCCGAGCTGGGGCGGCCCGAGGGGCGCATCTCCGTCGCGGCGATGGTGCAGCTGGTCGAGCGGGCGCGGGTGCTGAGCGGCGAGCCGGCGCTGGGCATCTACTTCGGCCTGCAGATGCGCATCTCGTGGCACGGCTACGTCGGGCTGGCGGCGATGACGGCGCAGAATACGCGCCAGGCGCTCGAGCTGGCGGCGCGCTTCATCCCGACCCGCACCGGCGCGCTGGCATTCAGCCTCGAGGTCGACGGGCCGCTCGCCGCGCTGGTCATCCACGAACGCGCCGATTTCGGCGCGGCGCGCGACGCCATCATCCTGGCGCTCATCGTCGGGCTCTGGCAGCTCGGCTGCACGCTGACCGGCCGGCAGCTGGGCGGCCGCGCCGACCTCGCGCTCCCCGAGCCTCCCTACATCGCGCGCCTCAAGGGCCTGATGCCCGGCGACCTGCGCTTCGGACAGGCGGACAACCGGCTGGTCTTCGACGCCGGCACGTTGGACCTGCCGCTGATCACGGCGGATCCCGCCGCGCTGCAATTGACCCGCGAGCAATGTGAACGCGAGCTCGACGCGCTCGGCCTCGCCGGGCCGTTTCTCGAGCGCGTCCGCGCCCTGGCGTTGCACGGCAGCGGCGGGGCGCGCTCGCTCGAGGGCGTCGCCGCGCAGCTGCACCTCTCGTCGCGCACGCTCAAGCGGCGCCTGGCCGAGCTGCGCACGACGTACTCGGCGATCCTCGACGCGGAGCGCCAGCGGCGCGCGCAGACGCTGTTGCAGACCACGTCGCTGAGCATGGACGAGATCGCCGAGCGGCTCGGCTATTCCGACGTCGCCAACTTCAGCCGGGCGTTCCGACGCTGGACCGGCACGACGCCGGGCGCGGTGCGGCAGGGCGGTGGTCGAACGCGGCGGCGCAGCCACCTGGCCTGACACGCCCTGGGGTTTCCGCTCGCCGTGAGCGTGTCGAAAGGCGCCTACGGCTGCTGCGCGGCGATCCTGGCGTCGAACTTCTTGCGCATGTCCGCCTTGCCGTCGAGGTACTGCGTCCACTGCGCCGGCGTCAGCAGCTTCTGCATCTCGGCTTCCTTCTCTTCGTTGACCGCCTTCATTCCGCGCATGCGGGCGAAGAAGCCGTCGTCGCCTTTGATGAGCGGCTCCATCTTTTCCGCGTACTTCAGATTGAGCGCCGCCAGCGCGGCTTGCTGATCGGCCGTCGGGCTGAACATGTCCTGCATCAGCGCATCCTGCACTGCCGCGCGCTGCGCCGGTGTGGTGTTCTTCAGGTTGTCCACGCCATCGGCGGCGCCGGCCGCGACGGCCAACAGCAGCACGGCGAGGGTCGCGAGGGCGAAGCGGGTCGGGTGTGATGTCATCGTTGTCTCCCTGTCGCCCGGTCGGGAAGGAACCGCCGGGCGTCGATCGATCGGTCGCCGTCAGCGTAGACCGCGGCGATGGTCGACGGAATGGGCGAATCGCGACACCGCGCCGGTGCGAAGATTCTCGGTTGTCGAGGTGCCAGTCGGCTGCCAAGCTTGCGCGTATGAGCATCGACGTGCAGGTCGCGACGTAGGCGGCGGACGAGATCGTGAGCGGCCCGCCAGCCTTCGTCGAATGGCTCCTCGACC
>JBOHWA010000706.1:0-7037 GCA_050735855.1 Binatia bacterium | reverse complement strand
GTGCTGAACCCAACCGCCGTGCTCGCCGCGCGCACCGCGGTTGGGTTCAGCACGGCGCCGAGGGACCGGCGCCCTCCACCAAGCTGCCACTCGCCGGCAGCGTGACTCACGGCGAGGCTGACCTGAGCCTCAAACTGAGCCACTAGCCCGCGGCGCGCCGCATTGACTTCGTCACGACGCACGTATTAGCGCTCACCCCATTGCTCCCGCACCGAACAAAGGGTGACGCGGTGCGGTCGGGCGCGATCGCCGCACTGGTTGTCCTCGCCCTCGCCTGGGCGCAGCCGAGCCCCGCCGCGGGCGCCGCGCCGCTCTGGGTGCGCCTCGACGTCCTGGAAAACACCGTCGAAGGGCCGGCCACCGCGCGCTGCGAGATCGACGGCACGCTGGACGGTGGAGGGACGCTCCACTGGCGGGTCTTCTTCGGCGAAGTACGCCAGGACGCGGGCGCCGCATGGGCCCCGATCCGGGCGCGAAGCGGCTGCGCGCCAGTCGCGTCCGAGGCCGATCCTGGTCCATGGGCGTTGCGCGGCTCCCCCTACCTCCTCGTCGACGTCGACCTGACGAGCAGCGGCAGCACGGACGGCGAGACCGGTCTCACCGCCGCTCTCACGATCCGCACCCTCACGGGCTTCGGCAGCGGCGGGCGGCCGACGTACGCGCGCCGCACCGAGCGGCGCGCCCTGCGGCTGGCGCAGGACGGGAGCGCCGTGATTCCCGTCCTGGTCGCCGATACCCGAGCGCAGGAGGAGCTGCGCGTGCGCGAGCTTCTCCTCCGCCTGCGCGCGGTCGATCTGGGCTCCCGACGCCAGGTGCAGTACGGCGAGGTCGCCGTGGTGTCGGATATGCCGCGCGCCAGCCTCCTGCTCGATGGCAGCGTCGTCGGACACACCGCCGAGGAGGGACCGCTGGTGCTCCCCAATGTGCGCACCGGCGAGCGGCTCGTCGCCATTCGCGACGCGTCAGGGCGGGAAGCCCAGCAGGTGGTGCAGATCGAGCCGGGGCAACGCCGCGAGGTCTCCCTCGCCCTCCTCCCTGCCGCGACACCGTCCACTCCGCCGGGCCTGCGACCGCTCGGACGCAATCCGCAGGGCAGCCAGGAGTTCTGGCGCGAGCGCGACGGCGCGATCGTCGTGCGCATCCCGGCGGGCGAGCTGCGCATGGGGAGCCCAGCGACCGAGGGCGAGCCAGCCGAGCGACCGCAGCATCTCGTCCGCCTGGACGGATTTCTCATGGACAAGGCCGAGGTGACGTGGGGCCAATACCGCCGGTTCGTTGCCCAGACGAGCCGCCCCCCGGCCAAGGCGCCGGCGTGGGGAATGCCCGAGACGTTCCCGGCCTCGAACGTCACCTGGGAGGATGCCCGTGCGTTCTGCACCTGGGTGGGAGGCCGGCTCCCGAGCGAAGCGGAATGGGAGCGGGCGGCGCGCGCTGACGGCGCCCGGCGCTACCCCTGGGGGGATGAGTGGGACCCGTCGCGCTGCAACACCCGCGACGGCGGTCGCCATGCGATGACGGCCGCCGCCACCCATCCCGAATGCGTCGGACCCTACGGGGTCCTCGATCAGGCCGGAAGCGTCTGGGAATGGTGCGCCGACTGGTTCGATGACGCGTACTACGCCAAGAGCCCGGAGGAAAACCCGACGGGCCCGGCGACGGGCGATCGACGCGCGTCGCGCGGCGGCTCGTGGATCAACCCCGCCGACTGGGCCCGCAGCGCATTCCGGCAGGGAACCGACCCGACCTGGCCGGACACCCTGCGCGGCTTTCGCTGCATCCAGGACGATCCCGGCGTCGCGCTGGTGCCCACCCCCAGCGCAGCGGCACCCTTCGCGGCGCCGGCACCGGTCGAGATCCAGGTCGTCACCACCGCCAGCCCCGAGAGCGCAGCGGTGCAGCAGTGCACAGTCCTCCAGGCGGCCGGGATCATGAGTCCGGTCTCGTCCTGGAGTGCGTTCGGCGCCGCCCGTCCGCGCTCCGGCGGTGGTTTCGACCTCGCCGACGCGCCGCCCCGCTGCGGCAGCGGGACACTTCCCGACACCGCTCAGCTCGCCGCCGCCGGCGGCGTGCCGTTTCTGCTGCTCGAGGTCAGCGCGACCCCGATGACGGACCAGGGAGCCATGGATCCTGGCCCGGTCCGTGTGTTCCAGATCGTCCTGACGCTGACCTCTCGGCAACTGGCCAGCGTGTCGCCGGAGGGCGTGCCCCTCTACGGCGATCCGACGACCGACCAACGCGCCGTCCGCCTCTCCCACGCCGACGAGCTCGTCGTGCCGGTCGCACTCGGCGATGACGGCGCGCGCAAGATTCTCGGGCCCGAGGTGCTCATCCGCGTCCGCCGCGGGCACACGGCGATGGCGTACGGCGCGATCATGGTGATGGCGGCGGCGCCGGATTCGGAGATCCGCATCGACGGCGGCACAGTCGGGCGCGCCAGCAGCGACGGAACCGCGCTGCTCACCAGCATCCCGGTCGGGGCGCGCGATGTGCGCCTGCGCGATGCGGAAGGCCGCAGCGTGGCCCGGATCGTGACGGTCGTCCCGCAACGGACGGTGGTCGCCTCCGCCACGCAATCAGCGGCGATCGGCATGACCCCGAGCGGCAAGAACGGTCAGGGCGCCGCGGAGTTCCAGCGCCGCCGCGACGGCGCACCCATGGTGCAGATCCCGGCCGGCGAGTTCGTCATGGGGAACCTGGCGACGGAGGGCGCGCCGCTGCCCCACACCGTCAACGTCTCGCGCTTCCTGATCGACAAGCTCCCGGTCACCCGCGGCCGCTTCACGCAGTTCGCCGCCGCGACGGGACGGCCGCTGCCGCCGCAACCCTATTGGGTGGTCGACGACACCCATCCCGTGGTCTTCGTCACCTGGGACGAGGCGCGCGCCTACTGCGAGTGGGCGGGCGCGCGGCTGCCGACCGAGGCAGAGCGGGAGAAGGCCGCCCGGGGCACCGACGGCCGCCTGTTTCCGTGGGGCAACGAGGCACCGAGCCCCGAGCGCGGCGTGTTCCGCCGCAACTGGGGCTACGAAGGCACCGCCGCGGTGGGCATGCGACCAGCCGGCGCCAGCCCCTACGGCGTGCTCGACGCCGGCGGAAACGTCTGGGAGTGGTGCGCCGATTGGTACGATCCGGACTACTACAAATCGAGCCCGACCCAGGATCCGCTGGGGCCCAACACCGGCCGCGCGCACATCGTGCGCGGCGGCTCCTGGGACAGCCGGCCGACGGTGCTCAGCAGCTCGGCGCGCAACTGGGGCTACGTCGGCTACCGCGAAGGCGACTTCGGCTTTCGCTGCGCCGCGGACCCGCCGGGCTGAGACAGCCGAGCCTCCTTCCGCCCGCCGCCGTCGCGCAAGTCCCGCTGCAGCGCGTCCATCAAGCGCAGCGCCAGTGGGCTGAGGAACGCGCCTCTGCGGTGGATCATGGCGACGTCGATCGTCGCCTCAAGCCCCGGCACGTCGAGCCGCCGCAGCGCTCGCGTTCCGAGCTCCTCGTGCACACTGCTCGCGGGGACCAGGGCGAGCCCGAAGCCGGCTTCGACCAGTCGCTTCTGCGCCGTCAGGCTGTCGATGACGACCACGTCCGAGCCGTCCAACCCGGCCGCCGCCAGGCGCCGCGCGAGGACCTGTCCGAATGGGTCGACGACGGAGCCGCGCCGCGGCGGGAACGCGACCCAGGACTCCTGCCGGAGACGCGCCGGGGCGATGCGCCGCGCCCCCGCCAGCCGATGCCCGGCCGCCGCCACGACGACGAGCGTTTCCTGATAGAGCTGGCGCGAGACGATGTCGGCGGCTGGATCGGCGTGGTAGCGCAAGCCGATCGCCGCCTCGCCGCGGCGCACGAGGCCGCTCACCTCGGCGCTGTTGCCGGTCCGCAGTACTACGCACACCTGCGGATGCGCCGCATGGAAACGCCCCAGCTCAGCCGTGAGCCGGGTGCTGGCCAGCGTCCCGACGATCGCCAGCGTGAGGCTCCCGGCGTCTCCCGGCTCGAGGGCCCGCACCGCCGCCGTCCCGTCGCGCAGGCACGCCAGCGCCGCCTGCGCGTGCGGCAGGAAGGTGCGCCCGGCGTCGGTGAGACGGACGCCGCGCCGCCCACGCTCGACGACCACCTGGCGCAGCTCGTGCTCGAGCAGGCCGATGCGGCGACTCAACGCCGGCTGCGACAGGTGCAGCGCCTCGGCCGCCCGCGTGAAGCCGCCGAACTCCACGACGGCGACGAATGCCTCGATGATGGCGAAGTCCATACGATCAGGATCACGCATGAATCTGATCGAATCAATGCATTGGACACATGGATTGCACCATCGGATGGTGGGCCCTCACCGACGCCGGCGCAGCCGGCCCAGCATGAAGGAGAACGACCGATGTTCCAGATCGCCGACACGCCCGCGCCGCCCTACTACGCGGTGATCGCGCCCGCGCAGCTCAACACGGAGGTGAGCGGCTATCCGCAGATGGCGGTGCGCCTGATGGAGGTGGCGCGCGAGGTCGACGGGTTCCTCGGCATCGAGTCCTGCATCCACGGCAACTTCACGCTCGCCGTGTCCTACTGGCGCTCGTTGGACGCCATCGAGGCCTGGCGGCGGCACGCGCAGCACCGGCTCGCCAAGGAGCTCGGCAAGACCCGGTGGTTCGAGTCCTACGTCACCCGGATCGCCAAAGTGGAGCGCGTCTACTGAGCCTTGGCACCGGCCGCGACGCGAGGCGGGGCCGGCAGCATCTTCGGGTTCGCCACGGCCAGCTTCTCGGCGACGGTGGCGCGCACGTGCGCCAGCGTCGCGCTGCGGAAGGCACCCGTATCGGCATCGCCGCGGCGGATGCGGGCGCACAGCGCTTCCGTGCGGACGCGCAGCTCGGTCGCCCGGGCGTCGGCGGTGGCTGGGCGAAGGGCCGGGCCGAGCAACGCGTCGAGGCGCGCCCATTCGGCCTCAGCCTGCGCCGGGGCCAGGTCGATCTCGCGCGCGACGATGGCGAGGACGTTGGCGGCGACGCGGGCATGGAACTTGGCCGTGCCGTCGAGCGCGCCGATCACGTCCTGCTCGATGAAGGCGCGCACCGCCTCGAGCAACTCCACCGCGCTCGGTCGATCCTGCATGGCGCACGGGTAGCGCGGCTGCCGCCGCGGCGCAACCGACTCCGAAGGCCGGCCCCACAACGCACAACGCCCCGGCACCTTGTCGGTGCCGGGGCGCTGGCGGTTACGCGCGTGAGCTCAGCTCACTCAGGGGTTCTTCGCCAGGAACTTCGTGGCGAGGTTCTTCTTCGGCGTCAGGAACCCGCCTCCCACGCAGATGCCCGTGGAATTGTTGCGCAGTTGGACGGTGATCGGCAGATCGCCGGTGGCGATCGGCAGGTTGAAGTCGGGCAGGTTGAGGCCCTTGCCCTTCACGAGGGCCTTGGACTTGTCGTTGGTGCTGCCCTTGACGATGATCTTCGTGATGCCGGCCTGTGTGCCGAGCTTGTCCTTGTACTTGTAGCCCTTGGTGCTGATCGGCGACCACAGGGTGTTGCTCGGCGGCACGACCGCCTGCCCGATCAGCGCCGACGTGGTGCCGGCGTAGACGCAGACGGCGTACTGGGCCGACGCCGTCGGGTTGGCGAACTCGGCCTGGCTGGTCGACTGGCCCTTGATCCACTTGAAGATGAACTTGTCCTTGCTGTTGGTCGCGTTGTCCTTGATCAACAGCTTGGTCTTGAGTGCCGTACGGCAGGTGGCGGGATTGATCGGGCAACCACCGATGAAGCAGAGGTTGGAGCCCTCGTCGCAGCTCTGACCGCCGCCGCTGCAGGGGTTGGTGCCCGCGCCGCAGACGCCGCTGCTGCACTCCTCGTCGCCGTTGCAGAAGGCGCCGTCGCTGCAACTCGTGCCGTCCGCCTCGAGGACATCGGCCGGGCACGCATCGTTGACGCCGTCGCAGGAATCGGCGACGTCGCAGAGGCCCGCGTCAGGACGGCAGACCGCGGTACTCTTGGCATCGGTCGGGCAGAGCTTGCCCGAGCCGTTGCAGGAATCGGCCAGGTCGCAGACACCGGCCGAGGCGCGGCACACCGTGGTGGCCGGCTCGACGGCATCGCCTGGGCAGGTCTTGTTCGTTCCATCGCAGCTCTCGACGATGTCGCAGACTTCGCCGACGCTGGCTGCGCGGCAGACCGTGGTGTTGGGCTCCACGACGTCGGTCGGGCAGGTCTTGTTGCTGCCGTCGCAGTTCTCGGTGATGTCGCAGACCTCACCGACACTGGCTGCACGGCAGACGGTGCTGCTCGGTTCGATCGCATCCGCCGGGCAGTCGGCGCTGACGCCGTCGCAGTTCTCGACGATGTCGCAGACCTCGCCGACGCTGGCGGCACGGCAGACGGTCGAGCTGGGCTCGAAGCTGTCCGCCGGGCACGGGGCGCTGGTTCCCGTGCACTGTTCGGCGATATCGCAGTCGCCCGCCACCGCGCGGCACTCGGTGCCGCCGGTCACGAAGACATCGGTACCGCAGGTGACGCTGCTGCCGTCGCAGAGCTCGGCGACGTCGCAGATGTCGGCCGCCGCACGGCACTCGGTGGTGTTCGGCTCGACCAGGTCGGCCGGGCAGGTATCGGCGATGCCGTCGCAGCTCTCCGCGACGTCGCAGTCGTCAGCCGCCGGGCGGCAGACCGCCGTGCTCTTGGCATCGGCCGGGCAGTTCGCACCCGATCCGGTGCAGTTGTCGGCCAGGTCGCAGGCACCCACCGACGCGCGGCATTCGACGCTGTTCGGCTCGAAGCCGTCGGCCGGACACGAGGCGCCGCTGCCGGTGCAGCTCTCCGCCACGTCGCAGTCGCCCGCCGTCGGACGGCAGGTCGTCGTCGCCGACACGAAGCCATCGGCCGGGCAAGCCGCGCCCGACCCCGTGCAGCTCTCCGCCACGTCGCAGTCACCCGCCGTCGGACGGCAGGTCGTCGTCGCCGACAGGAACCCATCGGCCGGGCAACTCGCGCCCGACCCCGTGCAGCTTTCCGCGACGTCGCAATCGCCCGCCGTCGGACGGCAGGTCGTCGTCGCCGACA
>JBOHWA010000705.1:0-3386 GCA_050735855.1 Binatia bacterium | reverse complement strand
CGCACCGCGACCGCCACCGCGGCGGCGATCGCCGCCGAGCCGAGCATGGCCGCGGCGTACGGATTGGCCTGCCAGTCCACCACCCCGCTCCTGTCTCGGACTGTTAGAGAGGCGCCGCGTGCAGATCGGTCGCCGGTGGCAGCGCCGGCGCACCGGCCTGGGCACAGCGTTCGAGCGCCGCGTGCAGCTCCGCCACGTGCATCGGCTTGGAGATGTAGTCGTCCATGCCGGCATCGAAGCACGCTTCACGGTCGCCCGCCATCGCGTTCGCCGTCATGGCGATCAGGCGCGGCCGCGCCAGCGGCCAGCGGGCGCAGATGCGGCGCGTCGCCTCGAGGCCGTCCATTTCGGGCATCTGCACGTCCATCAGCACGACGTCGTAGGCCTGGCGCGCCACCGCCTCGAGCGCTTCGACGCCGGTGGCAGCGATGTCGGCACGGTAGCCCATGCGCGCGAGCACGTGCAGCGCCACCTTCTGATTCACCGCGTTGTCCTCGGCGAGTAGGATGCGCAGCGGCACGCGCTCGGCGAGCTGGTCGTCGATCGAGGCGCGGCGCGCCGGCGTCCAGCCGGCCGGTGCACGGGCCGGCTCGATCACCCCGAACACGGCGTCGAAGAGTTGCGCCGGCTTGACCGGCTTGCTCAGCGTCGCGGCGAAGAGGTCGCCGTCCTCGGAGCGCCGACCGATCGAGCTGAGCAGGATCAGCGGTGGCGCAGCGGCGCCGCAGACGCGGCGGATCTCGGTCGCCAGCGTGCGGCCGTCCATCTCGGGCATGTGCATATCGAGGATGCCGAGGTCGAAGCGGTCGCCGCGCGCGATCCACTCCAGCGCCTCGGCACCGGACCCGGCCGGCGCCGGCTGCATGCCCCACGCGGCGGTCTGCAGGGTGAGGATGCGGCGGTTGGTCGGGTTGTCGTCGACGATCAGGATCGGCCGGCCGGCGAGCAGCGGCTGGGCGCCCGCCAGGTACGGGTGCGCGCGGCCCGGGGCCCCGGCGGCGCGGATGGTGAAGCGGAAGCTCGAGCCGCGCCCGGCCTCGCTCTCGACCCATAGGCGGCCGCCCATCAGGTCGCAGAGTCGCTGGCTGATCACCAGGCCGAGACCGGTGCCGCCGTACTGGCGGGTGGTCGAGGCGTCGACCTGGCTGAACGACTGGAAGAGCCGGTCCATGCGATCGGCGGGAATGCCGATGCCGGTGTCGGCGATGGCGAACTCCACCTCGCACAGGCGCGCCGCCTCGCCGCCGGCGGTCGCGTCGCCGCACGGGCGCGCGCTGACCGCGACGGTCACTTCGCCGGCGTGGGTGAACTTGACCGCGTTGCTGAGCAGGTTGACCAGCACCTGGCGCAGGCGGGTGACGTCGCCGATCAGGGCGCCGGGCGCGCTGTCGTCGATGCGGTAACTGAGGTCGAGGTTCTTCTCCGCCGCGCGCGGGGCGATCAGGTCGAGCGCGCCCTCGACGCAGTCGCGCAGATCGAACGGGTGCGCGTCGAGCTCGAGCCGCCCGAACTCGATCTTGGAGAAGTCGAGGATGTCGTTGATGACCGTCAGCAGCGCATCGGCGCTGCTGCGGATGGTCTCGGCGAACTCGCGCTGGTCGGTGCTCAGCGACGTATCGAGCAGCAGGCCGGTCATGCCGATGACGCCGTTCATCGGCGTGCGGATCTCGTGGCTCATGGTGGCGAGGAACTCCGACTTGGCGCGCGTTGCCGCCTCGGCGGCGTCCTTGGCGCTGCGCAGCTCGGCTTCGATGCGCTGGCGCTCTTCGACGTCGGCGCGCAGGGCGAGCTCGCTGGCCTGCGCCGCGGCCAGGGCGCGTTCGCGCGCCGCAGCCGCTTGTCGCAGCCGGCGCACGATCTGGTGGCCGTAGATGACCGCGCCGAAGAGCAGCAGAAAGACCAGCGTGGCGATGCCGTACTCGAGCCAGGCGACGCGGGCCGCGAGCGCGGCGCCGGCGCGGAACTGGCCGTCCTGGATCTCGCGCACCGTCTCGCCCATCGCCGCGAGCTGCTCGGCCAGGTGCGCGTATTCGCGCTCCATCACCGCCATGCGCCGGCCGGCGCCATCGGTCTGGTTGGTGCGGAAGAAGGAGAAGATGCGCTGCGCCTCCTCGGTCATCGCCAGCGCCGCCTCGGTGATCGCATCCAGGTGCGACAGCAGGCGGGTGATGTGAACGCGAAGGTCCGCATCGACGGCGCCCACCAACTCGCGCTCGAGATCGCCCCGTGCCGAGGCCAGGGCGGCGCCGAAGGGCTGCAGCGCGGTCTCCATGCGCCGGCGCTCGCCGATCGCGTCAGCGGAGGCAAACACGTCGGTGGCCGGGGCGTTGAGCGCGGCCGCCAGGCGGCCGATGGCGGCGTAGTCGGCCTGTCGGTGCGCCCACGCTTCGTCGACGCGCACCGCCTGCGCGTGAATGTCGCGCAGGGTGGCGTGCAGATACAGCGTGCCGGCGAGGATGACGAGGAAGAACCCCACCAGGCTGAAGTAGCCGAGCATCAAGCGCGGCAGCTTGGCGGGAGCGGCGGCGGACATGGCCGGCCTGCAGACCTCAGGCGGCGCCCGAGCGGCGCAGCGCCGCGCGCGGCGTCAGGTGCTTGGTCAGCGTCAGCACGTTCCAGCCGTCGACGGTGGCATAGTCGACGTCGTCCATCAGCTCGCGCATGATGAACAGGCCGCGCCCGCCTTCGTTCAGCCCGTCGGGCGCCGCGGCGGGCGGGGCCGGCCAGGGCATCGACCGGCCGCGATCGCGCACGGCGAGGCGCAGGGTGTCGGCGGCCAGGCTGGCTTCGACCTCGACGGGCTGGCCGGGCGCCTCGCCATAGGCGTGCTCGATGGCGTTGTTCACCGCTTCGACGACGCACAGCTCCACCGCGCCAGTGGTCTCCTCATCGAGCGGCAGGGCGCTGCAGACGGCGCGTACCGCGAGGCCGATGAGCCAGACGTCCTCGAGGCGGCTGTCGATGCGGAGCGTGATCGTTCCGGGGCGCATGCGCGGCGGCGGACTAGTTGGACAGGGCGGCGACCGCTTCGTCGGCGGCGCCGAACATGCGGAAGACCTTGTCCATGCGCGTCAGGCGGAAGAGGTTCATCACCGCCGGCTTGGCGCCGACGATGACCAGGTCGCCGTGCCCGTTGATCTGCTTGCGGGCGGCGACGATGGCGCCCAGACCGCTGCTGTCGATGAAGTCGACCGCCGAGATGTCCAGCGCGATCACCGGATGGCCGGCGGCGATCAGCCCCAGCAGGTGCTGCTTGAGCTCCGGCGCCAGGCGGGCATCGACGCGTTGATCGAACGCCTTGGCGACCAGAACGTTGCCTTCGCAGTGTTCCGAGATTTCCATGACCGGGTTCCTCCTTCAGTTCGGTTCGCGCCGCGACCGGTGTC
>JBOHWA010000704.1:0-2123 GCA_050735855.1 Binatia bacterium | reverse complement strand
GGCGAGCAGCGCCAGCAGCGCCACGGCGCCGCGCGCTTTACTCGCATGCGACGATCGTGTCTCTAGTACCGGCATGCGGGGTGGATCCAGCATCGGAGAGCGACGCATCGATAGGCTTGGCGCGACTGCTCGCAGGCACGGCGCCGAGGGCCCGGCGCCCTCCAGGTGGTCGGACTTCCTGTCGGAGCATCGCGCACCGTTCGCACCCATCGCCGCGCGCCCTGCATATACGATGGCCGATCGGGGTCAACTGCGCCTGGCGCTCCTGCTGGCACCGGCCGTGCTCGGCGGCTGCGACCCGGTCTTCGACATCGATGGGGCGTTCTTTCCGTCATGGATGGTCTGCCTGCTGGCCGGCGTGTTCGGCGCCGTCGGCCTGCGCTACGTGTTCGTGCGCACCGGCCTCGAGCCGCACCTGGGGCCGCTGCCGCTCATCTACACCTGCCTGACGCTGCTGATCGCCATGGTCATCTGGGTGCAGTTCTTTCCCGTCTGAGGCACGCGCGTGGCGGTCTCGGACGACAATCTGCCGCGGCGTGCGATCGGCCGCGGGCTCGGCCTCGCGATCGTGGGCGCGACGATCGCCCTCGGCGTGCATGTCTACGGCGCGCAGTATCGCCATCCGCGCACCGACGACGCCTACGTGCGCGCCAACACCGTCGGCATCGCGCCGCACGTCGGCGGCCCGATCGTCGAGCTGCCGATCGCCGACAACCAGCGCGTCGCGCAGGGCGACCTGCTGTTCGTCATCGACCCGCGCCCGTACCAGGCGGCGCTCGATGCGGCGCGCGCCCAGCTCGAGCTGACCAACCTGGAGATTCGCGGTTACGAGCAGGCGATCGGCGCCGCCGAGGCGCTGGTGGTGGCGCGCGCGGCCGACGCCGACTACGCCGAGCAGTATCTGCATCGCGTCGAGCCGCTGCTCGCCGGGCAGTACGTCACCCAGGACGCGGTGGTCGAGGCGCGCACCAAATGGCACGCCGCGCGCGCCGCGGTCGAGCAGGCGCGCGCCGACCTGCAGCGCCAGCGCGATCTGCTCGGCCAGCTGGGCGACGTCAACGCCCGCCGCCAGGCGGCGCAGGCGGCGGTCTACAATGCCGAGCTCGACGTCGGCTACTGTTCGGTGCGGGCGCCGTTCGACGCCTACGTCACCAACCTCAACATCGCCGTCGGCGAGTACGCCAACGTCGGCCAGCAGGTGTTCGCGCTGGTCGACGACCGCACCTGGTACGTCATGGCGAACTTCCGCGAATCGTTCCTGCGCCACATCGACACCGGCATGGAGGTGGACGTCTACCTGCTCAGCTACCCGCAGCGCCGCTTCCGCGGCCGCGTGCAAGGGATCGGCTGGGCGCTCTACCAGCAGAACGGCGCCTCGGTCGGCGTCCTGCCGGCGGTCGAGCCGTCGCTCAACTGGGTGCGCCTGGCGCAGCGCTTCCCGGTCCGCATCGTGCTCGAGGAGCGCGACCCCGCGCACCCGTTCCGCATGGGGCAGACCGCCGTGGTCACCGTGCGGGGCGCGCGGTGAGCCTCGCCGCCGCCGTCCTGCCCGCCGCCCTGCACGCCGAGCTGGCGCCGACCCCCGGCCGCTGGCGCTACGCCGCCTTCGTCGGCTTCGGCTCGACCACGTCGCTGGCCGTCGCCCTGCTGCTGCAGGTCGACACCTTCTTCGCCCCGCTGCTCGCCTTCACCGCCCTGCAGCCGCACACGCTGCTCAGTTGGCGCCGCCTGCTGCGCTGCGTGTGGATCGCCACCGTCACCGCGGTGCTGGGCACCATCTTCGGCGGCCTGCTGGTGCAGGTGCCGTGGCTGCTGCTGCCGGTGGTGTTCCTGGTGGTCAGCGCGGCGATCTACGCCATCCCGCTCGACAGCCGCCTGGTCGAGGCGCTGGCGATCCTGCCGCCGTTCCTGCGCACCATCTACGTCGGCGTCTTCCACCCCAGCCACATGGGCGAGATCGCGTTCACCATGTGGGCGGCGTATGTCATCGGCGTCACCACGGCGACCGTCTTCGCCCGCCTGCTCGCGCCGGAGCACCCGCGCGACCTGCTGGCGGCGGCGCTGGCCGAGAGCTTCGCCCACACCCGCCGCCGCCTGCGCGAAGCCGCGGCGCGCTTCCGCGA
>JBOHWA010000703.1:0-4787 GCA_050735855.1 Binatia bacterium | reverse complement strand
CGCCGCGCCCGCGCGCGGCGCCGCTCGTGTTGCATGTCGTCCGGCGATTGACCATGGTACCGGCGCGGCCGGTCGCGGCGCGGCGCCGGTGCGCCGCACCATCCGGGCCGGCCGCGAGGACGGAGCCATGAGCCAGCGACCGATCAGCGATTTCATCACGCATCACTACCGCCACTTCAACGCCGCCGCCCTGGTTGATGCCGCCGAGGGCTACCGCCGCCACCTCGACGGCGGCGGCCACATGCTGGTCTGCCTGGCCGGGGCCATGAGCACCGCCGAGCTCGGCCTCTCGCTGGCCGAGATGATCCGCCAGGGCAAGGTGCACGGCATCAGTTGCACCGGCGCCAACCTGGAAGAGGATCTCTTCAACCTGGTGGCGCACGACCACTACGTGCGCATCCCGAACTACCGCGAGCTCACCGCGTCCGACGAGGAGGCGCTGCTGGCGCGCCACCTCAACCGGGTGACCGACACCTGCATCCCGGAAGAGGAGGCGATGCGCCACCTCGAGCACAACCTGGCGCAGGAATGGCACGCCGCCGATCGCAACGGCGAACGCTGGCTGCCGCACGAGTTCTTCTACAAGCTGATCCGCAGCGGCCGGCTGGAGCAGTCCTACCAGATCGACCCGAAGCACAGCTGGCTGCTCGCCGCCTGCGAGAAGAACCTGCCGATCTTCGTCCCCGGCTGGGAGGATTCGACCCTGGGCAACATCTTCGCCGCGCACTGCATCGCCGGCAAGGTGAAGCGCGTCGAGGTGCTGCGCGCCGGCGTCGAGTACATGATCGCGCTGGCCGACTGGTATCGCCGCACCGCGCCGCAGCACTCGATCGGGTTCTTCCAGATCGGTGGCGGCATCGCCGGGGACTTCCCCATCTGCGTGGTGCCGATGATGGAGCAGGACCTGCAGCTCGACGACATCCGCCGCTGGGGCTACTTCTGCCAGATCAGCGACTCGACGACGAGCTACGGCTCCTACTCCGGCGCCGTCCCCAACGAGAAGATCACCTGGGGCAAGCTGAGCGCCGAGACGCCGAAGTTCATCGTCGAATCGGACGCGACCATCGTCGCCCCGCTGATCTTCGCCTACGTCCTCGGCTGGTAGCGCGGGCCTCCGTGCCCGTCTGGCGCGCGCCAGCGCGCCAGCAACGCGCGGGCCGGACTGTGGGCTCCGAGGACGGAGCCCAGACGGGCACGGAGGCCCGCGCTACCGGAGCAGAGCTGCGCTACTCGTCGTCGTCCGCATCCTTCGCCGGCTGGACGATCGGCTTGATGCGCGCGTCGTAGTAGTCGTGCAGGCACTTGGTGGGGTCGGCCGACTGCTGGCACTTGGCGCGCCCCTTCTTCCAGGCCGCCTGCACCTGACCGACCTCCGCCGCGTCCTGCGGGCCCAGCCCCTGCTGCGCTTCGCGGTAGGCCTCGTCGACCTTGGCGTTCTTCGCCGTCAGGTCGGGGTTGCCGCAGACCATCATGTCCGACCACTCGGCCATCTTCTCGCAGTTGACGTTGGGCTCCTCCGCCGGCGCGGCGCCGGCGAGCGTTGCCAGCACCACCCCGAGGACCGTTGCAGCACGCATGCGTCTCATCGCAATTCCCCCATATTGCGCCAACTCAGCGCTACAGCAGCCACATGCCGAGCGCGCCGCTGGCGATGATCAGGTAGGCCGGGTTGACGTGGCGGGCGAGCAGGATGGCGGTCACCACCGCGGCGATGGCCACGGTGCGCAGGTCGCCGAGCGCGATGCGGGCGATGGTCACCGTGCCGGCGAGCATCAGGCCGATCGCCAGCGGCGCGAGGCCGCGGCGGATCGACTCGCGCCACGGCCAGTCGGCCAGGCGTTCCCACAAGCGGCCGGTGTACCAGGCGAGCAGGCCCGCCGGCAGGAAGAAGCCGACCAGCGCGACCGCCGCGCCCGGCCAGCCGGCCACCTTCTGACCGATCAGCTGCACCATCAGCATGTTCGGCCCCGGCGTCAGCTGGCCGAGGCTGTAGATGTCGATGAACTGGGCCTCGCTCAGCCAGCCGTGGTCGTGCACCACCTCGGTCTTCATCTCCGGCAGCACCGCCGTGCCACCGCCGACCGCGAGAATGGAGAGCAGGCTGAAGACGCCGGCGAGCTGCAGCAACTGGTTCATCGGTCGGTCGCGGCGTCGCCCGCCGGCGCCGCCGCCGCGCGCGGCCGATACCACCACACCGCCAGCGGGCCGGCGGTGAGCAGGATGACCAGCAGCGGCAGTTTGAAGACGCTGACCGCGACACAGGTCGCCGCGACCAGGGCCAGGTCGAAGACGGCGTGCAGCTCCTTGCGCCCGAGCTGGATGGTCGTCGCCAGCAGCAGCCCGGTGGCGGCGGCGGCGACGCCGGCCAGCGCCGCGGTGATGAACGGCTTGTGGCCGTGCTGGCCGTAGAGCGCGCCGAGCACGAACAGCAGCACGCTGCCGGGCAGCACCATGCCGGCGAAGCCGACCAGCGCCCCGCCGACGCCGCGCAGGCGGTCGCCGACGATGATGCTCATGTTGGTCGCGTTCAGCCCCGGCAGCGTCTGGCTGATCTCCAGCGCGCTCATGAAGTCGTCGTCGTCGAGCCAGCGCCGCGATTCGACCAGGTACGAGCGCAGGTACGCCACCACGCCGCCGCCGAAGCTGGTGGCGCCGATGAGCAGGAAGGTGACGAAGATCTCGTGCAGGCCGACGCGCGCCGGTGCAGCGGCCGGCTCACTCACGGTTCGTCACCGCCCCCGGGCCGAGGCCGTAGACGACGCGCGTCTTGGTGACGCCGAGCAGCACCTGGTCCTTGATGAGGTGCTGGAAGGCGGTGAAGAACTTCTCGGTGTGCTTCTTCGCCTTGTCGTGCCGCTCGTCGTCGCGGTCGAACTTGCACTGAAAGCCGAACTCACCGATCAGCGGCTTCTGATCCGCCCGCCGCCGCCACAGCGCGACGTTGGCCTTGGCGCGCACGCCGTGGCCGAAGTCCAGCGTGCCGAGCTCGGTCAGCACCTCTTCGATCGCGACGTGGTTGACCAGCGCGACCTTGCGGCCCGACAGCTCGATCTGCTGCAGGGCTGGGAACGTCGTCGTGATGTTCTTCACGCTGGGGTCGAGATGCACCTCGGGCGTGACGATGACGCAGTTGTGCGAATACAGGCTGCGGATGCCGCCGACCTTGTCGTGCTCGGGCAGCAGCTCTTCCTTGAACTTGACCCGAAAGCCCGCGCGATCGAGCGGCCGGATGTCGACCTGCGCCGCCGTGTCGATATCGACGTGGCGAAACTTGAGCGCCAGCTCGGGATCGCCGGTCGGGAAGCCTTTCGCGAACAAGGTGCGCTTCCGCAGGATAAAGGCGTGGTTGTAGAGATCGAAGTTGTGCGTGTCGTAGAAGACGATCTCGCGCGTGGTGAACTCCTCGCCGGCGCCGGGATCGGGGGCGAGCGTGACGTCGAGATCAGCCGCCGCGTGGCGCACCACCTTGGCAAAGTCCTTGAACCCGCGCGGGCTCGCCAGCGGCTCCGGCGCGAGCAGGATCTTGTACTCCCGGTAGTGCACCGCATCGAGCGGATGCCCGTCGGAATAGCCCTTCTTCTCCTTGTCGTGACTCACGCAGCGCGCTCCTCTTGTCGACAGCGGAGGCTACGCCGACGGCGGAGAGAGTCAACCCGGATGCGCTGCGCGTCGCGCGTTGGGCGTTCCATGTTGGGCAGCTCTACGGGTTGTCCCTCGTTTTCACGGGTTTCCCCCAATTTACTGCGCCGCCTCGTCCGGGCGATAGACGCCGCAGGCGTCGACCCTTCCACGGGAGACAGGGATGCCGCCCGCGCGGGAGCGCGACGGGCTTGGAAGCGACTGGCAGGTCGCCCCTCAGCGATCCTCACACCAACCCACGGAGGCCCTGATGAAGCACATTGGATTCGCCGCCATCGGACTGTTGCTGCTCGGCCAGGCTGCCGCCGCGCAGACCACCTGGAGCGCGATCAGCTTCTCCACCACCGCGCCGAACGCACCGCTGGTGCTGGCCGCGGCCGACGCGCTGATGAGCTCTGCCGCCGGCAAGGAGTTCCCCGGCAAGCTGCTGCTGCAGATCGAGGTCGCCGACGGAGCGAGCCCCGCCACGCACAGCTTCATCCCGATCTACAAGACGGCCGCCGACCGCGAGGCGTTCGTCGCAAAACTGCAGGCCGATCCTGCCTGGGCCGTCTTCCAGGGCGAGATGGTCAAGCTGAGCCAGCCGGTCTCGACGGTGCTCTACCAGACCGTGAAGACCTGGGGTGATCCGGTCGACACCGACCATGTCTGGATGGGCCACGCGTTCGCCGTCAGCGATCCGCCCGCCTTCGTCGCGGCGCTCGACAAGCTGATGGCGTCCCCGACCGGCAAGAAGTTCCCCGGCCAGGTGTACCTGTCCGCCGTCACCGCCGGCGGCATCACGCCGGTGACCCATCTGATCTCGGTCGGCTACGCCAGCGAAGCCGAGATGGCCGCCTGGACCGCCACCCGCGACGCCAGCCCCGATTGGGCCGCCTATCTCAAGGCCTCGCGCAAGGCCGCCGAGTACCTCGGTGGCAACCTGTCGCGCGACCTCAAATCATGGGGCCCGTTGACCCTGAGCAGCCTCGCCGCCCGCTAGAAGATGGCCGTCCCGACGACTTCCCGTTCGCCCTGAGCTGGCTTTGCCTCAGAACTTCGGCGTCGCGGCAGGTTAGCCGAGATGTCCGATTGTCGGCGGCTGATCCCAAGGTCCCTTCCCCCCTTGCGGGGGAAGGACAGGATGGGGGGAAGTCCGCGACAAAGGT
>JBOHWA010000702.1:0-5146 GCA_050735855.1 Binatia bacterium | reverse complement strand
AAAGCGAACAGCCGACCACGGATTGCGCGGATTGACGGATTTCACGGAGGGACCCCTCAGAAAATCCGTGTGATCGGCTCGTATCCGCTCAATCCGTGGTTTGCGTTTTCTTTTCTGGGCAAAGCCCAGTGACCAGTGCCCCGGTGACCAGTGACCGGGGCACTGACCTACTGGTCACCGGTCACAGAGCTTTGCCCGCCGGTCCCGTCCTGTCACCTCAATCCCCAACTCTGCCCGCCAATGCAAGTCCGGCGGCGAAGGCACCGAGCGGCGGAGGCGCTGACCGTCGCAGCGGGGGTGGTCCATCGCTAGCGTCAGCGGCGATGGACAATACGAAGAAGTCGGACAGTGCGGAGAGTGGCGGCGAAGAGGATTCGGGCGACGGAGGGGACGAACCTCCGTTACGACGGCCCAGGTCGGTAGCCGCCGCCTGGCTCATCGCTGCATTGCTGCTGGGCGCGGGACCAGTGGCAGCATCAGTCCATGTACTCGAAGTTGGGACAGTACTCCATGGATTTCAGTTCTCCGTTTTCCCACGCGAAGGCAACACAACTGGCGGTATGGTGCAGTACGCCGAACATGTCGGAGTATCGAGCGTACATTTCAATCCTACGGGCTTGACCGTCAACTACGATGCTTCGCATCGGACTGCTCCGCGACACCCCTGGCCCAAGGTTTCCCGGGGTTGCATTCACGGCAAATTGAGGATCGTCGAAGGGCGGACAGGGTTTTGCGGCGTCCGGCGGTATGTGGGCGATTGCCGTGCGCAGGTTCAGCGCGGGCGTGTTACCGACGTTCTTGAACGTGACCGATGGAGCAAGGATCTGCCCCACCTGCGGATCGCTGTGGTCGATGGACTCAAAGACCACGTAGGCTCTCTGCTCAATGCGGGCGAGATCGAGCGCGCCCTTGGCGGCATCGGCACTGGTCTTGGCCGCCTCGGCATTCCTGTTGCTGACGCAGTACAGCGCAACGTTCGAAACGAGGGTGACTACGAACAGCCAGAAGCCAACGAACGCAATCCTGCGTTGAATCCGATTCGCTTCGCGCTGCACCCCAACCAGCTCATCTGGCTTGTCACCCGCCTGCTGATCGCCGCTGCCTGCGTCTGGCTGGCTTGGTGGCTGACTGGCCCGTGGGTCGCCGCCTTCGATCAACCCTGGCCATGGGGTGAAATCAGGGCACTGTTCTGGTTCCTGACTGCCGCCGCCGTCTTGATCGCCGGCTTCAACGTCCTCGTCTTTGGGCATCCCCTGGGGCCGTTTCGGATAGACAGGAACGCGACCCATTGCGGCACCTTACACTTTCCGTGTCGCCCACATGCGAAACCGGCGGACTCCTCGCCAGCAACTCGACACTACGCTGCTCTCCGCGCCGTCAGGCGGGTCGACGCAGTTGTTGAGCGGCCCCGCCATGACCCAGAGCTGACGCTCCGGGTGCCAGTACAAACTGAACTCAGTGGTGTACGGACCCGAGAGTCGAAAGCCGTCCCAATAGTCTATGCGCCCGATTGCCCAAAGACGGTCTGCCGTGTGGTGCCCGTTCAGGGCCAGGGCGTCGGCGGCGTCCAGGGTAACGTCCGGGCACGGCTTGGTGCGGGAGTAGCGTGGTCCGATCATCGTGATGTTGAGGTCCGGCCGATCCGCAAGAATGAATATCTCGGCATCGGGGGCGAGGGACTCCCAGCCGAGGCGTTTGAATTTGAGGAAGAGCTGTACGCCCAACGCGGGACTGTTCCCGTGGTTTTGGAAGGTGAACTCCATATGGACGGGCTGCCCCGATGGGATCGGAAACTGCGCGTCGTTGAACCGTATCGGATACTCCTCGTGCGGCAGGAGGTGTGGGCGCTGCTGAATGCGCAGCGCGTAGTTGGCCCCCCTTACCTGCTGGCGAATCGCCGCCCACTGAAAGGCGGCGAAGATCGTGTAGAGGATTCCGACCACCAGCAGGCCACGGTTGACCATCGCCGGGGAGGTCCAACCTTCCTCTTCGGCGCGCTGCTCTTGATGGCGAGTTTCGGCTTGACGCGGCATGCGGCTGACCGCTTCGAGGAGGCCCGCCTGGGTCGCGGCCTGTTCAGTCACCGCGCGTTCTATATTCTCTGCTTCGCCAGCGTTGGCATGCTGTTCGGTGGCTGGATCATGTTCTTCGGCTTGCGCTTGTAGGTTGCCTACGTGAACGCAGACGGCGGTCAGCAGTGCGGCGCACCACGGGCGGGGACAGCGCATCCGCGGCGTCTAGCACGCTGGAATCTAGACGCTCAACCTTACGGGCGCCCCACTGGCCTGCGTGAACATCGGCTCAATCCCCAGCTCGTGCATTTCATAAATCAGCACGCGGATATTGTGACAGAGGATCTTCAAGAGCACTTCGTTGATCTGCGCAATCGGCGTCTTGCTCCGCACCGAATCACCGAACACGCGCTTGATCGCGCTGAACGTGGCCTCGACGTTGCTGCGCTTGTGGTAGTGGACGCCGAAGTCCTCGCGGTTCAACGCGAACCAGTGCCACATCTTGTTCCACATCGGCGCCTTGGGGTCCGGCTTGGCGTTGCTGCGGAATGGGATGAACGGCGTTGCGCCGAGACGGTCAACCAGCGCGTAGTTGTCGCGGCCGGAGTACGCCTTGTCGGCCGACACTTCTCGAATCTCAAACCGCTCGGCGGTCGACTCGATCAGCTTGGCGAACTGCGGCGAGTCGTGCTCGGTCATGCCGGAGATAACGACGGCGGTGACGATGTTGGTTTTGGTGCCGACACAGGCGTGCGTCTTGACCCACGCGCGGCCAAGCTGCTCGTGCCCGTACTTCTCCGAGTAGTAGCGGTAGAAGCGCGCGGTGCCGAACCCAGTGCTGTCGACGGCGAAGTCCTGCTCGACCTCGCGCAGCGGCAGGCTGCTCTGCTCGATCAGGCCGTGCAGAATTGGCGTCAACGTCTCCGTCTCCATCAGGTCGAAGATGGAGTTGTAGTGCGCCGCGTGGCCGACCAGGCCGGCATCACGAGCCGCGCGCAGGTCGGTCATGAAGCGGCGACCGCTGAAACCGGAGTACACCTTGAACGCCGCCGCAAAGAGCACTTCGGAGATCGCCAGCCGGCGGTTGCCCGCGCCAACCTGCGGCGGGGTCGGCACGTTCGCCGTCAGGTCACGCAGCAGGCGGCAGAAGTGTTCCTTCTCCGTCGTCTGCGCTGCGTTGTAGGTGCTCCACTCCTGCGTGTAGCTGACTTTGACGCCGCGCGTCTCGGTCACGGTCCCATCCACCGCCGTCTCCCGCTTCACCACGTACTCGACCGCGAAGATATGTTTGCACGGCTGCTGCCGCTTCTCGTGATCCGGGCAGGTGCACCGTCCACCCTCTTCGCTCAGGTGAACGGTGTACTTGCCGACCAGCGTCTGCGAAGGCACTACCCAGGTGTCGCCCTTGCGCTGAATCTTGCTGGTCGCCGCAATCACAAGTCCCTTTTGCTGCCGCTCGTCCATGTGACCCCCGCTGCTCATTCCTGGTTTCAACTACCAGTGATAGATATATCGGGGGATGGTACTTGTCAATACCTTTCGTATGGATTACTAGTAATCCCCGAAAGGGGTCACAAATGGCGAAGGCGAAGGAACCTGACCTCGGCATGGTCCCGCTTATGGGCTGCCGGTGTAGGTGCGGCCACGAATGGCTGCCCCGGCTCATCGACGAATCAGGCGAGCGGGAGCGACCGGCGGTATGCCCGAAGTGCAAGAGTCCGCGCTGGGACAAGCCCAAGCGCGACTAGTCTCGGATCTGGGTCACGCCTGATCGGTAGCGGCGGCGGGCGCTGCCGGCAACGGTCGCGTCTCAACGAACGTGGTTGCCTGCCCGCCAGAACTAGGAAGTGCCCGCCAGAATCGGATTGGCGGGCAAAGCCCGGTCACAGGTCACGCCGCCGTCGTCACAGCCATTCGGCGCGTTTGAAGCGCCAGTAGAGGAAGACGCAGATGGCGGCCATGCCACCGGTGACGACGAAGTAGCCGTATTTCCAGTGGAGCTCGGGCATGAAATCGAAGTTCATGCCGTAGACCCCGGCGACCATCGTCGGAACGGCGAGGATGGCGGCCCAGGCCGCCAGCTTCTTGGTGATCTCGCTCTGGCTCACCGAGACCAGCGACAGTTTGGCTTCGAGCGCGCTGGTGACCAACTCGCGCAGGGTGTCGACGGTTTCGTTGATGCGGATGACATGGTCGTAGACGTCGCGGAAGTAGGGCCGCGCGTCCTCCGGGATGAGCGGCCGGTCGAAGCGCATCAGGCGGTTGCAGATGTCGACCATCGGCGAGACGGCGCGCTTGATGACCAGCATGTCGCGCTTGAGCTCGTAGATGTGCTCGATGGCGGCGCGGTCGGGCTCGCCGCCGAAGATCACCTCCTCGATGTGGTCGAGGCGCTCCTCGAGCGCCTCGGTGATCGGGAAGTAGTGGTCGACGATGGCGTCCATGAGCGCATAGAGCACGAAGCCCGGCCCCTTGCGCAGCAACTGCGGCGTGCTCTCGCAGCGCGCCCGCACCGGCGCGTAGGAGGACGACGAGCCGTGCCGCACGGAGACGACATAGCGCGGGCCGACGAAGATGTGCGTCTCGCCGAAGCGCAGCTCGTCGCTCTGCAGCTCGGCGGTGCGCATGACGATGAACAGCCCGTCGCCGTACTCCTCGAGCTTGGGCCGCTGATGCGCCGCCAGAGCATCCTCGACGGCCAGATCGTGCAGGCCGAACTCCTCCTGGATCTTGCGCAGCAACGACTCGTCCGGCTCGTTCAGCCCGACCCAGACAAACTGCCCCTCGACTTTGAGCACCTCGCTGATGTCGTCGAGGGGGATGTTGGCGACGCGGCGGCCGTCGGAGTAGGCGGCGCAGTTGACGACCATGTCCATGGTGGATGCGATACTTGGGAACGGTGGGGGATGGAAGTGGCGGGGAGTGGAGGCGGAGCCATCTGATACAGGGCAAGGGCGGGGAGTGGAGGCGGAGCCATCTGATACAGGGCAAGGGCGAGGGCAAGGGCTCGGGCTGGGATTGAGACTGATCAATGTCATCTCCCCGCCCCTCCAGGCGGGGAGGGGCGGCAATCAGATTGATCAAGCTCGACCCCCGCCCCCGCCCTCGCCCTTGCCCTTGCCCTCGCCCAGTAT
>JBOHWA010000701.1:0-2419 GCA_050735855.1 Binatia bacterium | reverse complement strand
TCCTGGCGGTGGTCACGCTGGAGCGCGACCGCCTGGTGATCCGCAAGTAGCGCGCGCGCCGCTCACTCGGCCGCGGCGTGGATCGCCGGCCGTGCGGTGTCGGTCAGGCCGAAGCGGTCGTGATAGTCGGCAAAGCGCTCGGCCAGGCGATCGGGGTCGAGGCCGAACTCCTCGGGCGTGTAGACGTGCGGGCCGTGGGCGTCCTTGGGATGGCGCAGCGCCTCGTGCCGGTAGGCGTTCTCGAGCTCGCGTGGGAAGGCGAAGCCGAGCTGCTCGTAGACGGCGCGGATGGTCGGGACCGGCGCGCGGCTGAGATCGTGCGTGCGCACGTCGGCGATGCGGCCGCGCGCGATGCGCCGCCGGCTGGCGAGCCCGCGCTCCATGCCGCGGGCGTAGAATTCTTCCCAGAACGCGCCGTGGGCGCGCAGGTCGAGGTGGGTGACGAACTTCGAGGTGGTCATCGCCGAGAGGCTGCAGTTCGACGGCAGCGACTTGCGCACGTCGCGGTGCGTCTGCACGAAGCGGGCGTCGGGGTAGGTCGCCAGCAGCGCATCGAGCGCCCACAGATGGAACGGGCACTTCAGCACCCAGCGCTTGCGCGGCTGGGCGAGCGAGAGGATCTGCAGCTGCAGCTTGTGCTCGGCGTAGACCGGGCGCAGGTCCTCTTCGAGCAGGGCGAAGGCGTAGTCGTAGGCCTGGTAGGTATTGAACAGCGTCGTCGAACAGCCGGCGTTCTCGAACAGGAAGAAGCACTCTTCCGGATAGTCGACCTCGATGTAGTGCGCACGCGCCTGCTCGGGGACGATGAAGCGGTTGGTGCGCAGGAGGAAGTTGGTGGCGGCGCGGCGCAGCTGGCGGTCGCGGCGCGGGTCGCGGGCGAAGGGCACCGGAAACCACGTCTCCCAGGCGGTCGGGGCGCGATGATGGGGGTCCGCCGTGAGCAGATTGTGCAGCAGCGTCGTGCCCGTCCGATACCAGCCGAAGATCACCAGCGGCGCCTCGATCGGCACCTCGCGGACCTCCGGGTGCCGGCGCACGAACGCGACCCGCTTCAGGTGGTTGACGTATTTCGACTGCAGGTAGATGCGCGGCGAGATGCGCCCCCAGGGGCTCAGGTTGTCGTTGCGCTGCAGCACCTCGGCGCAGCGCCGGAAGCGCGCGATCGCCGCGTCGTCGCCCCAGTCATCGAGCCGCGTGATGCGCTCGGCGACGCGCGCGAAGGTCTCGAACGAAATGTCGGGAAAACGCGGGCCCAACGGCGCCAGCAGGCGATTGAGAACCTGGACCGGCACGGTGGGCTCGGGACGCAGCGAAAAACCGGGCATTATCCTCTCCCGTGTACCCTACCGCGCATCGTTTTGGGAGAGCGCCGCCCAATTCGGGCGCGCCACCTCGACGCAATCTCGCCCGCAGCGGCTCCCAACCCACCGCCGAATGTGGCTAAGGTACGGCAGCCGTTGCCCCCGAGGAGGACCGCATGCCCCAACCGAGCGACCCACGCGCCGCGTTCACATCGATGGAGCAGAGCACCGCGATCGACTGGGCGACGATCGGGGCCCATTTCGTCGAGTTCGCGCGCCAGCTGCCGGACCGTGTGCTGGCCCATCTGCGGCTCCTCGACGGCGACTACGGCGGCTTCGCCGTCGACCGCCTCACCCACTCGCTGCAGACCGCAACCCATGCCCACCGCGCCGGCGAGGACGAGGAGTACGTCGTCTGCGCGCTGCTGCACGACATCGGCGACACGCTCGGCTCGTTCAACCACGCCGACATCGCCGCCGCGATGCTCAAGCCCTTCGTCTCCGACGAGAACCACTGGATGCTCGAGCAGCACGGCATCTTCCAGGGCTACTACTTCTTCCACCACGTCGGCCTCGACCGGCACCTGCGCGAGCAGTTCCGCGGCCATCCCTGCTTCGAGCGCACCGCGCTGTTCTGCGAACGCTACGACGGCCCGGCCTTCGACCCGCACGCCGAGACCATGCCGCTGGCCGCCTTCGAGCCCATGCTGCGCCGCGTCCTCGCGGCGCCCAAGCGCTCCCTCTACGCCGGCAGCGGGCTGGTGTAGCGGCGGAGAGAAAGAGTTCACCGCGGAGACGCGGAGGCGCGGAGGGCGCAGAGCAAACCCGATTCGAGCGATCGGAACGCACCCCCGTCGGGAACGCGTCTTGGGCCCCAAAATCCGTTCCTTCTCTGCGCCCTCCGCGCCTCCGCGTCTCCGCGGTGAACTCTTCTCTTGGTCCTGGCGTCACCTCACGCCTTGCCGAGGGGCCCCAGCAGCCGACGGACGCGCGCCAACTCTTTGCGGTACGCCGGGTCGGCCTTGGCGGCGCCCGCATAGAACGCGCGCGCTTCGGCCAGCGCGGCGCGCGCGGCGTTGGGACGGCGCTCGTCGCGCAGCATGACGCCGAGGTTGGTC
>JBOHWA010000700.1:0-1989 GCA_050735855.1 Binatia bacterium | reverse complement strand
GCCGGTCCCTCGGCGCCGTGCTGATCCCAACCGCGGTGCGCGCGGCGAGCACGGCGCCGCGGGCCCGGCGCCCGCCAAGGTTGATTCCGCTCTACGCCGTCGACTACGACGGTCTGACCACATGATGACCACCGCACAGACGGCGCGGCTGACCGCCAGCCCGCTGGCGTTGATGCGCCAGGCGCTCGGCGGACCGCGCCAGATCGCCGGCAAGCTGCGCCGCCTCGGCCGCACCCTGCGCCTGTACGTCGACGGCGCCGAGATCGACGCCCGCCTGCGCACGCTCGCCGCCAAGGGGTACATCGCGGCGCGCCCGACGCGCCTGCAGATCCTCTTCGGCGGGCTCGACATGCTGCGCTTCGTCATCGAACCGGCGTCGCGCGACTACTACCGGCAGAAGGGCATCTCGTTCGGCTTCCACCAGCTGCTGCGCGTGCTCGACGACCCGGTGTCGATGATCGATCCGACCGGCTTCCTCTCCGAGCGCGACACCATCGTCGGCCACGTCATGCAGGTGGTGCACCTCAACCCGGTCTACGACCTGCAGCTGATCCAGATGTTCCCCGACGGCCTGGAGGACTTCGAGCGCCAGGTGCAGGCGATGGTCGACGGCACCCACCCGCGCGCCCGCACCATCGGCGCGATCGTCGAGGACCCCGACTACCATCGCCGCCTGCTCGACTACGTGCGCCGCTTCCGCGCCGACCAGTCCACCCCACCGCCGGTGCGCGAGGAGCAGACCCTGCGCGCCGACCCGCACTTCGCCGCCGCCGAGCAGATCTTCGCCACCCTGCCCGGCTTCATCGGCTATTGTCACACCCTGCCGACCGGCGCGCTGGCGCTGGCGCGCCGGCTGCGCCGGCTCGATCGTTTTCCCCTGCCCTGACACCGGGACGCCGCCGCCGCGTCTGACGCGAGGAGAGTGGAGATGAAGATCTACGACAGCCAGACGGCACCCAACCCGCGCCGCGTGCGCGTCTTTCTCGCCGAGAAGGGCGTCGCCGTTCCGTACGAGCCGGTCGACATCGTCAAGGCCGACAACCGCTCCGAGGCCTTCCGGCGCAAGAACCCGCTCGGCACCCTGCCGGTGCTCGAGCTCGACGACGGCACGCACATCGCCGAGAGCGTCGCGATCTGCCGCTATTTCGAGGAGACGCACCCGGCGCCGCCGCTGATGGGCGTCGACGCGCGCGATCGCGCCGTGGTCGAGATGTGGCAACGGCGCATGGAGCTCGAGGTGTTCGTGCCGATCACCCAGGTGTTCCGCAACCTGCACCCGTTCTTCGCCGGGCGCATCCCGCAGGTCGCCGAGTGGGGTGAGGTCAACCGCAAGGCGGCCGAGCGCAGCCTCGCCTGGCTCGACACCGTGCTCGCCGAACGCCCCTTCATCGCCGGCGAGCGCTATTCCATCGCCGACATCACCGCCCTGTGCGGCATCGACTTCGGACGCGTCAGCAAGATCCGCATCGCGCCCGAGCACACGCACCTGTTGCGCTGGCACGCCACCGTCTCGGCGCGCCCGAGCGCGCAGGCCTGAGCCACGGAGCGCGCATGGCCAAGGTGACCAAGTCCGACGAGGAGTGGCGCCAGCAACTGACGCCCGAGCAGTACGCCGTGGCGCGCCAGAAGGCGACCGAACGTCCGTTCTCCGGCCTCTACGTCTCCAGCAAAGACGACGGCGCCTATCACTGCGTGTGCTGCGACAGCCCGCTGTTCACCGCCGAGACCAAGTTCGACTCCGGCTGCGGCTGGCCGAGCTTCTTCGCCCCGATCAGCCCTGACGCCGTGCGCCTGGAGTCCGACCTGAGCCACGGCATGCGCCGCATCGAGGTGCTGTGCGCCACCTGCGACGCCCACCTCGGCCACGTCTTCCCGGAC
The DNA here is from genome assembly GCA_050735855.1 of Binatia bacterium. Lineage (GTDB taxonomy): Bacteria > Desulfobacterota > Binatia > HRBIN30 > CADEER01 > JBOHWA01. The sequence continues at coordinate 111 of JBOHWA010000700.1, read as the reverse complement.
GGCCCCGCCCCGACCCGCGAGCGCTACTGCATCAACTCGGTCTCGCTGGCGCACGAGAAGGACCGCGGGTAGCGCGACGCCGCCCCTGGAGGGCGCCGGGCCCTCGGCGCC
>JBOHWA010000699.1:0-1601 GCA_050735855.1 Binatia bacterium | reverse complement strand
CTCGAGCAGGTCGGCGACGCGGTAGCGTGCGGCCCAGGCGGCGAGGACGTCGAAGACGTGCCCGGCCTCGACGCGGCGGCGCGTCTCGTCGGCCCAGCCGGGCTCGGTCAGGTCGGCGGCGGCGCCGTCGCTCTTCACCCACTCGAGCAGCGCCGTCCAGTCGCCCAGGTGCGAGAGCAGCACCAGCCCATCGCGGCAGGCGGCGGCGCGGAAGGCGCCGCTCCAGTGCAGGGTGCCCTGGCGGGCGGCGACCACGCCGCGCTCGTCGAAGCGGCCGCTGACGTGCTCGAGCGCCGCGCAGACGCTCTCCTGCAGGCTGATGTCGACCAGTTGCCCCGGCGCGCCGCGCCACCGCGCGTGCAGCGCCAGCACGACGCCGAGCGCGGCGTGCAGCCCGGCGCAGTGGTAGGCCTGCGGCCCGAGCCCGCGCAGCGGCGGCCCGTCGGCGTGGCCGTTGACCCACACCATGCCGCCGACCGCCTGTGCGACGGTGTCGCAGCTGCGCCATTCGGCGCGCGGCCCGTCGAGGCCGAAGGGCGAGATCACCGCGACGATCAGATGCGGGTGGCGCGCCAGCAGCACGGCGGGCTCGAGCCCGCGGCTTGCCAGGGCGGACGGCGTACCGGTGAGGATGACGGCATCGACCAGAGCGAACGGTGCCGGATCGCCAGGCTTCGCCAGATGACTTCGACCGTCGCGGCCGGTTGACCCGGATATCGATTCTGGGGCGCCGATCCCAAGGTCCTCGCCCCTCGCCGCACGCCGCACCGTGGCACCCAGCGCGGCGAGCAGCGTGCCGCAGGAGGTCCCCGTCTGGTCCGCGCAGTCGAGCACGCGCAGGCCGGCGAGACCGCCGCCGGTCGCCGCGCCCGGCGCGTCCGGCGCCGCGCCGTTCATCGCCTGGACCAGCGTTGCATGTGCGCGCGCGCACACGCCGTCGGGTCCGGCTCCTGGCGCGGCGCGCCGGGCGGCGGCGGGTTCGCCAGGATGAACTCGAGCTCGGCGCGCGCCGCGTCGTCCTCGTCGAGGTCGTGGTAGGTCTCGGCGAGAAAGCAGCGCGTCACCAGCTGCTGCGGGAAGCGGGCGCGCGCCTCCTCGAGATAGCGGCGCGAGCGCTCGAGATCGCGCTTCGGCCACGGCAGCACGAAGTAGTAGCGGCCGAGCAGGACGATGATGCCGCCCTGTTCGAAGGCAGGGTCGCGGGCGTACGAAGCGAGCGCCGCCTGCTCGACCTTGGTCCCCATGCCCTCGACGATCGCCTGCACGATGCCGACGCTGGCGGCGTACTCGGCGATGGCGACGGCATAGACGTAGTGCCCTTCGACCCGCTGTGGCTGCTGGCGCATGGCGCGCTGCGCCAGCTCGGCCGCCTTGCCGGCCATCGCCTTCTTCCAGACGCGGCTCGACTGCAGGTGCGCGACCCAGAAATAGGCGCGCGCGACGCGCCAGGTGGCGTCGTAGTTGTCCGGCTCGATCGCCAGCGCCAGGTCGCCGAGCGCCACCTGGTCGATCAGCGCGCCGCGCTGGTCGCGGCGCTGCCAGAGATCGTCCATGCGCCCCAGCAACTCGGCGACGCCCTCATCCCCGTCCTGGGCCTGGAC
>JBOHWA010000698.1:0-2459 GCA_050735855.1 Binatia bacterium | reverse complement strand
CTCGACCAACCAGCCGACCCGGAGCGGTCGGCCCGGCGAGACACCCACCCCCGCATCGAACTGCACGGTGCTGGTGGCGAAGGCGTCGGCGCCGTCGGGTCCGGCGAGAAGTGAATGGGCCAAGGCGATGTCGCGAACGCTGCGCGCCATCGGGCCGACATGCCAGAAGCGACGCGGCACTCGCGGCCAGATGCCCGTCATCGGGACGCGCCCATGCGTGGCCTTGAGCGCGACGATCCCGGTGTGCGCCGCGGGGCCGCGCACGGAGATGGCGAGATCGGTGCCGAGACCTAGCGGCGACATGCCCGCCGCGATGGCCGCAGACTCGCCACCGCTGGACCCGCCGGGCGTGCGGTCCAGATTCCACGGGTTGTTGGACCTGCCCGTGAGCAGATTGTCGGTCTCGGTCGAGTAGGAGAATTCGGGAAGGTTCGTCTTGGCGAGCACGATCGCACCGGCGCTCTTCAGGCGCGCGACGCTGACCGCATCCGCCTCCGGGATGCGGCCCTTGAAGATCGGCGAACCACGCTGGGTCAGAATGCCCGCAGTGTCGATCGAGTCCTTCACCGAGATCGGCACCCCGTGCAACGGGCCGAGCCGGTCCCCCGCCGGAACCGCTGCCTCCGCCGCCCGTGCCGCTTCGAGCGCGCCGGTCGCAACCGTGACGATCGCGTTGACCTTGGGGTTGACGGCTTCGATTCGATCGAGATGTGCCTGAACGACCTCGACCGGCGACACCGCCCGCGTACGAATCAGCTCGGCCAACTCGACCGCGTCGGAATGGATGATCTCGAAACTCATTGCTTTCCTTTCGCCTACCTGCCACTTGGTAGAGGACCCTACCTGTCACGTGGTAGGTTGTCTACCTGCCACTTGGTAGGTAGCCTTTGGGGATGACCGAGGTGAGCTCGAACTCGCGGGAGAAGATCCTGGCGGCCGCCAGAAGCGTGGCGCAGACGCGCGGCTACGGCGGGTTGAGTTTTCGCGACCTCGCACGAGACGTGGGCATCAAGGCCGCCAGCATCTACCACTACTTCCCGAGCAAGGCCGACCTCGGCACCGCCGTAGCCAGGCGGTACTGGGAGGACTCAGCGGTTGCCCTTGATGCGCTATCGGCTGAATCCTCAGATCCGATCGACGCCCTGCGCCAATATCCCGAAACGTTTCGCAAGGCACTCGAGAACGACAATCGCATGTGCCTCTGCAGCTACCTGGCCGCCGAATACGACGACCTGCCAGAGCCCGTGCAAAAGGAGGTGCAGACCTTCGCCGACGTCAACGTCTCTTGGCTGACCCGCGTTCTACTCGACGCGTCCGTGGTCATCCCAGAGGAAGGCGAGGCGCGGGCGCGCGCCATCTTCGCCGCCATCGCCGGTGCTCAGCTCATCGCGAGGAGCCGCTCCGACATCTCGCTCTACGACGCCCTGGTCGACGGCTACCGCGCGGCCGGCCTCCTACCGGCGTAAGCGGATGAGTGCAGCCCGTGGCGAATTGGGTTCTACCTCCAGCGATTACGCAGCGCCCCTGACGGCGGCCCCTCTGCCGACTGGGACACCAATTCACGTCGTGTCCGTATCGGCGCGGTGTACGCATGCGCTAAGGGCTCGTGCGGAGTGGCGCCTGTCGTGTTTTGACGTCGATTCTCCATGTCGATCCCATCAGCGAGTCGACCGAGGTATCCGATGAGCACGGCGACGTCACCGTCGTCCCAATGACTCAGAATGGACTCGAGGCCCGCGATGTTCGTCGAACGTTGGCGCTCGAAGATCGTGCGCCCGTTCTGAGTTAGCGCGAAGCGTGGCGGTGCGGCGTGATCGGCGGTGGGCATCCGGCCTACGAGCCCATCGCGGATCAGTACGGAAAGGCGCTCCTCGACCGGTGCCGTCGGGCTGTCCAGTGCGCGAGCCAGTTCCGCCAGCGTCATCGAGCCTGCGCCGCCCAGATACGCGGCCGTCACGTAGTCGCCCCGGTCAAGCCGTTGGGGCATCGACGGTATCTGCAACCGGACGGCGGCTTGTCTCCCGAGCGCGGTCATGACGTTCTCGAGTCGCTGCGCGCGCCTGTGCACCGGCGACGGAGCCACCACTGATTCAGCGATCGCCGGAGCCGGCGCCGGAGTCGAGGTGGGAATCGTCGCCGCGATCAGGGCAGCGGCAGCGGCCGCGCCAGCCGCGATGAGCAGCGCGGTGCGAAATCCGGTCAGGGACGGGATGGCGTGGCCGGCGTACACGACCGTCATCTGCACCAGGATCGCGCTCATCACGGCGCTGGAGGTCGAGGTGCCCAATGACCGTGCCAGCGAGTTGATCCCGTTCGCAGCAGCGGTTTCGGAGACGGGAACCGCGGCGTTGATGAGGGTCGGAAGGGCGGCGAAGGCAAATCCCACGCCGACACTGACGATCGCACTGAAGGCCAGCACGCCGACGGGGGCGCCGAGCATCTGGGTGCCTGCCAGGTAA
>JBOHWA010000697.1:0-2752 GCA_050735855.1 Binatia bacterium | reverse complement strand
CCGACCAGGTGCGCCAGCCGGCCGCGATCGGCTGCGGCGTCGCCGCTCAGCGTCAGCGTGCCCGCCGCGTGCCGCCGCCCCTCGATCAGATCGAGGCTCAGCACACGCTGGGTCACCGTGCCCGCCTGGCGCACCGCGCCGCCATTGAAGCGGACGAAGTCGGACTGCTCACCGTTGAAGCTACAGGTGAACACCTCGCCGCCCTGCAGCAGGGCGGGCAACGCGTCGGCCAGGGTGTGGAAGTCGTTCTGCACGGCCTCTCGGTGCTAGCGCGGACGGCGGGGGCGGTCCAGCCGCCCGCCGCGCCTGGACAGTCGCCGCAGCGCGCGGCAATGTAGGCGGCTGTATGCGTCCGACGGGACAGCCCATCGCGGCGGCACGCCGCGGCGCCCTGCAGCCGGCCCTGTTTGCCCTCGCGCTGGCGCTGGCGTGCTCGTCGTGCACCTGTGCGCCGAAGGCGTCGCCGGCCATCCGCCCGGTCACGCGCACGCCGATGGGGCGCCTGCCCGAAGCCTTCCGCAAGCAGACCGTCATGGTGACCGACGAGGGCGCGCTGTGGGTCGACGACGGGCCGGACGGCAACCGCGCAGTGCAGGACGGCCGCCCGGGACCGCTGTTCGCCGAGATCGGACCGCCGCGTTTCCTGCCCGGCACCACGCGGGTGTTCTATTGGGCGATCGATCTGGTGCGCGGCGAACGCACCATCGTGCTGGTCGCCGACGGCGAGCGGTTTTCCGGCGGCTTCGCGCGCATGGGCTCCCTGGTCTTCAGCAAGCGCGGCGAGCACTGGGCCGCCGTCGGCGGCGACGAGGTCGAGCGCTGGCCCGGCGAGTACGCGCCCGGGCGCACCAAGATCATCGCCGATGGCAAGGTGGCCGGTATCTATGCTGATACGTCGATGCCCGACTTCAGCCCCGACGGCGCCCATCTGGCCTACCTGATCGAGCGCGACGACGGGAAGATCGCGCTGGTGGTGGACGGACAGGAGCAGCGCGTCTTCGCCGCACCCGGGGTGCGCGCCTCGCCGCCGATCAAGAACGAAACGACCGGTCCCAACCTGATCCGGCAATACGACGCGCGCTATCTCAGCGACGGCAGCCTGTTCGTCATCGCCACCGACGAAGACGGTTGGGCCGTCTTCCACGGCGACCAGCGCCTGGGCTCCTACCAGCGCAACGTGTGGAGCGGCCCGGGCGTGCAGTTCGAGTTCGGCAGCGAGTTCCAACACTCCGCCGCCTTGGTGCCGGCGACGGTGGCCACCGCCGAGACGGCGTCGGTCGCCGCCTGGTGGACGCGCGAAGCCGGCCAGGAGGAGCGCTGGCACGTGGTGCGCAACGGCACGCCCGAGGCGCAGGTCTGTGCCCGCCCGTGGGTGTACGAGCCACCGGCGCTCTCCGCCGATGGCCAGCACGTCGCCTATGCCTGCCACGAGACGCCGGCCGACCAACCCGACCGCGTCTGGGTCATCCACGACGGCCAGCGCCTCGGCCCCTACGCCGGCGTCTGGGGCCTCGCCCTCTCGCCCGACGGCCGCCGCCTCGCGTTCGGCGCCGACGACGGCGCTTCCGAACGACCGTGGAGCTACGTCGTCGACGGTCGCCCGCGCCGCCTGCAGTTCGACAGCCTCTTCCCGCCGCGCTTCAGCCCCGACGGCCGCCACGTCGCCTGGGTGGCCGAGCGCTATGGCCGGCTGATCCTCTTTCTCGACGGCAGCGGCTACGCCTCGTCCGACGCCCTCGTCGCGTCGCCGCGCTTTCGCCCCGATGGCACGCTGGTGTGGGCGACGGCGCGCAACCGCCGCCTCAGTCGGATAGAGATAGGACCGAGCGCTTAGGGCTGAGTCGGGCGCGAGGGATCGCAGTCCTCAGTCCTTCTCCGCGCCGCCGAACACCTCGACGCCGCGGAACAGACACGGCGGCGAAGCGTGCCCGACACGGATCACCTGGTTGGGCTCGCCCTTGCCGCACCACGGCGTGCCCAGCACCTCGAGTGTCGCCGGGCCGCCGACGCCGGCGAGGCTGCGCCAGAAGGTCGCCGAGACACCGCGATAGTTGGAGTTCTTCACCACCTCGCGCAGCGTGCCGTGCTCGATGCGGCGGCCGCGCTCGCAGCCGAACTGGAACTTGTTGCGCGAATCGTCGATCGACCATGAGCAGTTGGTCTCGACGTAGACGCCGTGCTCGACCGCGCCGATGAGCGCGGCGAGGGTCTGGTCGCCGGGCTCGAGGTTGAGGTTGGCCATGCGGTCGATCGGTGGCCGGTTCCAGCTCGTCGCGCGCGCGTTGGCGACCCCGTCGATCTCGGCGTCGAGCTGGCCGGCGCGCGCCTGCGAGCCGCCCGAGCCCAGCGGGCGCAGCAGCAGGCCGGCGCGGATGACGTCGGCGCGCGCGGCCGGCTGGCCGTCGTCGTCGAAGCCGTAGCTGGCGAGCTGCTCCGGGCGGGTCGGGTCGAAGGTGACGTTGAGCAGCGGCGAGCCGTACTGGTAGCGGCCGAACATGTCGAGCGTGACGAAGCTGCGGCCGGCATAGTTGCGTTCGTCGCCGAGGATCCGGTCGAGCTCGAGCGGGTGACCGATCGACTCGTGGATCTGCAGGATCATCTGGTCCGGCGCGATGACCAGGTCCATGGCGCCCGACGGACAATTCGGCGCCGCCAGCAGCTCCAGCGCTTCGCCGGCGATGCGCGGCGGGGCGTCCCAGAAGCCGACGTCGGTCAGGATCTCGAGCCCGCCCTGACGGCAGTAGGCGTGGCC
>JBOHWA010000696.1:0-2754 GCA_050735855.1 Binatia bacterium | reverse complement strand
TGGCGGCGCCGGTGCGCGTCGCGGAGAGCGCACCGCGCGAGCGCACGGCCCCGGTGGCGCTCGGCCCGGGCGAGAACCTGGTGGTGTGGCACGTCGAGGACCAGGTGCCGTTGCGCGAGGCGGTGCGCACCGAGGTGCAACGCTGCGCGCGGGCGCACTATGCGGCGCTCGGCGATGCCGAAGCGGAGGCCCCGGTGGGGCCGCCGCTGCTGGCGGTGAACCTGCTGGCCCGCGACATCGATCCCTTGGCGGTCATCTGCGACCCGCGCTGGGGCCTGCGCGAGCCGCGCGCCTTCACCTACCTGGCGGCGGGCGCGCGCGGCGTGGTCGCCGGCATGGTCGACTTCATCCCGCATCCGTTCGAGCCGGACGAGTGCGCGACCCGCCTGCTCGAACGCCCCGGCGGGACGCAGCGCCTGTTGATGGTGAGCGACAAGATCGAGGTGATGAACGAGATCCGCGCCGTGCTGAATCGCGTCAAGTGTTCCACCTCGCTGGCGTTGGACGGCCGCCAGGCCTTCGATCTCGTCGGCATCGTCAAGCCCGACGCGATCCTCATCGACCTCACCCTGCCGCGCGCCGAAGGCCTGCGCCTGATCAACCGCCTGCGCTCCGATCCGAAGACGGTCGGCATTTCGATCATCTTTGCGCTCGGCGAAGCGCTCGACCTGGCGCGCTTCCGCTCCGAGGCCGCCCGCGTGCTGGCCGACAGCCAATTCTCACAGGAGGAGTTGGCGACGGCGCTCAACCAGGTGCTGACCGAGGTGAGCAACGAAGCCGAGGCGATGCGCGAGGCTGGCTGAGCCGCAGCACGCGGCGTCGGCGGCGGCGGCATGCTGCGCACCCCGGAGCCGCTTGCCGGGGTGAAAGACAAGGGGATACAACCCTGGGAGCGATGGAGGAGCGCGCGCCGGTCGAGTCCTACGCGGCGTATCGCCGGCGCCTGCTGACCGCCAGCCTGCCGGCGACGGCGTTCTCGGTCCTGGCGGCGACCGCGCTGTTCCAGGCCGTCATCTTCATCCTGGCGCCAGAGCGTTTCCGCATCGAATGGCTGCCCAACCTGGTGCAGCTCGCCGTGCCGGTGGTGGTCTGGGTCCTCGGCCGCGGACCGCTGCGGCACCGCGCGCACCTGTTGCTGCAGGGCGGCGAGGTCACCTACACCGCGTCGCTGATCGGCCGCCTGTTTCTCCCCACCACGTCGCTGTCCGGCACCAGCCTCTACGTGGCGATCAAGCTGTTGGCGACGGCGCTGCTGGTACCCTGGGGCGCGCGCGTGCAGGCGATCTCGGTGGCCAGCACCATGGCGATGCTGCTCGCCGTGCAGATCACGCTGTCGCACACGACCCTGCTGACCGGCACCGGCAGCCATGTCTGGCTCGGCCCGTTGATCGCCGGCCTGTTGTCGATCGCCGGCGCGGCGATGGCCGATCGCGTGCGCCGCGCGGTCTTCGAGCGCGAGCGGGAGCTCGAGGCGTCGGCGGCCTATCTGCAAGAGGAGGCGGCGGTGGAGGAGGCGCTGGCGCGGGTGGGACGCGAGCTGATCGCGCACTCCGATACGGCGCAGATCCTCGATCGGCTCTGCCGCCTGACCGCCGAGGTGCTGCAGTGCGACAGCAGCCACACGTATCTGTGGGATGCCGAGCGGTGCGAATACTCGGCCGCGGCCGGGTTCGGCGATACGCCCGAGCAATGGGAGGCGCTGCGCGTGGTGCGCTATCCGAAGGAGATGGTGGGGCACTTCCAGGGCCGCATCGAGCGCGACGACGTCGAGCAGTTCCGTCTCGAAGATACGCCGCTGCAACCCTCCGCGCTGCTGCGCCAGTTCCACACCACGGTGGTGCTCTGCGTGGCCCTGCGGCGCGGCGGTCAGCTGATCGGCGTGCAGAGCGCCGAATACCGCGGGCGGCGGGCGCGCTTCACCGCGCAGCAGACGCGGATCGCGCGCGGCATCGCGCATCTGGCGTCGCTGGCGCTGGAGAGCGCGCGGCTGGTCGAGGAGCTCGAGTCGGCCAATCAGATCAAGTCCGAGTTCGTCGCCACCATGTCGCACGAGCTGCGCTCGCCGCTCAACATCATCATCGGCTACCACGAGCTGCTGCTCGACGGCGGCTTCGGGCCGCTCGACGACGTGCAGCGCGAGCCGCTGCGCCGCGCCGACCGCAGCGCCCGCGAGCTGCTCGATCTGATCAGTGCGACCCTCGACCTCAGCCGTCTGGAGGCCAAGCGCATCGCGTTGGAGCTGAGCGAGGTGGCGGTCGACGACCTGATCGAGGATGTCGGCATCGAGTACGCCGACGTCGCCGACCGGCCCGACGTCACCGTCCGCTGGCACTGTGCGCCGGGACTGCCGGTGCTGCTCAGCGACCGCGTGAAGCTCAAGATGGTGCTGACCAACCTGGTCGGCAACGCGCTCAAGTTCACCGAGCAGGGGCGCGTCACCATCGGCGCCCGCGCGCGCGACGGCGGCGTCGAGGTGAGCGTCGCCGATACCGGTGTCGGCATTCCGCCCGAAGCGCACCGGCTCATCTTCGAGCCGTTCCGCCAGATCGAGGTGGCGCGCGGCCGCCTGCGCAGCGGCGCCGGGCTCGGCCTCTACATCGTCAAGCAGTTGCTCGCCGGTCTCGGTGGCACCATCGGGCTCGAAAGCGAGGTCGGGCAGGGCACCACCTTCCGCATCTGGCTGCCGGTGCGGCCGCCAGGCGACCCGCGCCTGCCGATGGCGGCGGACGGCCCGTCGCTCGGGTCGGAGGGGAG
>JBOHWA010000695.1:0-2877 GCA_050735855.1 Binatia bacterium | reverse complement strand
GCCCGCGACCATCGACGCGCGGCCTGCTGCGCCCGCGCCCGCCCCGCCCCCGGCGCCGAGGGACCGGCGCCCTCCAGGTCGGACGAGGCGCGCTTGCGGCGCTCCAGGGCCTACGCCGGGCAGCCGTTCAGCGAGTTGTTGACCGCCTGGATGAGCTCGGTGACGGTCACCGTGCCGCTGTGGTTGGGATCGAAGGCCGGGCAGGCGCTGACCGGCTGATTGCCGAGGGAGATGTTGACCCCGACGATCAGCTCGTTGACGGTGACGGTGCCCGAGCCGTTGCAATCGCCGACGCAGCCGCCGGGGGTGGCGGTGATGGTCGGCGTCGGGCTCGGGGTCAGCGGGTCGGGCGTCAGCGTGCGCGTCGGCGAACTCGTGGCGGTGCGGGTCGCGGTCGCCGTCGCGGGCGGCGGCGGCGTCGGGGTGGCGGTGCCGGTGGCGGTGCGGGTGACGGTCGGCGTGCGGGTGTCGATCGGATTGCACGGCACGATCGACGCGTCGTCGACCACCGCAAGCGCGGGCACGATGGTCGCGCTGGCCTGGATGACCGGCGCGTAGTCCGGTCCGGCGATGCGGATCTGATTGCGGCCGGTGGCCGGATCGGCGCGCAGTGTACCGGCGACGATGCTGCGGTCGCGGCCGATCAGCGTATTCGTGCCGGTGCCGCGCAGGCTGCTCAGGCGCCCGCTGGCGTTGACCGTGACGGTGCAGGCGGTGAGGCGGATGCTGCCGCCGGCGCCGGTCGGGCCGCCGTCGGCGACCAGCGCGCCGTCGATGGTCACCGTGCTGCCGGAGGACAGGGCGACGTCGCCGCCGATGCCGGCGTTGGTTCCCGCCGCCGACAGCAACGCCCCGTTGGCGATCTGCAGGGCCGCGGCACACGACACATCGATGTCGCCGCCGCTGCTGCCGCCCGTGGCGGTGACCTGCGCGGCGAGCGCGGCGCCGCCGGCCGAGTCGACGGTCAGCGACCCGCCGATGCTGTCGATCCCGGCGGCGGCGAGCTCGAGGCGGCCGCGGTAGTCTACGCCACCGGCGCCGGCGGTCAGATCGATCTCGCCGCCGACGCCGTCCGGGCTGCCGCCCGTGGCGCTCACCCGCGCCTCGGTGCGGGTGACGCGGATGCTCGATCCGCCGAGCGCGATCGCGCCCCCGTCACCGCCGCCGTCCTCCTCGCTGCCGTTGCGGCCGTTGGCTGCGACACTGCCGTCGACGGCCATGTCGCCGTCGCAGTCGATGTCGACATCGCCGCCGGAGCCGGCGATGGCGCTGGCGTTGGCCTCGACCACCGCGGCGGCGGTGAAGGTACACGCGCCGGTGCTGGTGACGTCGACGGAGCCGCCGTCGCCGCCGTGGGCATCGAGAGCGCCGGTCACCATCAGGGCCCCCGATGCTGCGATCGTGAGGTCACCGCCCGAGCCTTCGAGGCCGCCAAGCGCATTCACCTCGCCCGCAATGGTGACGTCGGCGCCTTCGACCGTGACCGAGCCACCGGAGTCATCTTGGACGGAGCTGCCAGCCAGCACCTTCCCGTTGGTCGAGATCGTCAGGGCGCCCGAGCTGACCAATGTCACCGTGCCGCCCGGCGTGCCGCGCGCCTGAATCTGGCCGGCGAGGTTGATGGAGCCGGCGGCGACATCGACGGTCCCAGCAGACGAATCCGGTTCCTGCGCCAGGATCCGACCGCCGGTCTGAATGGTGAACGTACCGGCCTTGATGGTCATGGTGCCGTCGGCCACGTCCAGGGTGCCGCTCGGCCCGATCAGCAGGGTGCGGCTGCCGACGTCGATGACCGAGTCGTCGTCGATCGCCCTGGTGGTGTTGACCGTGCAGGGATCGGCGGCCGGGTTGCAGAGGTCGTCGGCCGTCGTCGCCAGGGCCGGCGCGGCGCACCCGAGCAGGAGCACGGCGCCGGCCACGACCGCCAGGGCGGCCGCGTGAGCCGAGCGCGGGGGCCGCACAGGGCGGCGGTGAAGGCCTCGATGAGTGGCTGGCACCTCACACAAGCTACCAGCCGCCATGCTCAAAGGCACGCCGAAAGCGCAGCCCTGCCAGTAGCGCGCCGCCGCGGCTTGCGCTAGAAACGGCGGCTAACGTTTTCCCCCAACCCTGGACAAAGGAGTTCAACATGCGGAGCGTGACTCGCGGCCTGATTGCCTTGTCGCTGTGCGTGGCGATGCCGGCCCTGGCGGCCGATCCCAAGCTCGACACGGAAGAGCAGAAGACTATCTACGCGATCGGTCTGGCCCTGGCGCAGAGCCTGCAGCCCTACAATCTGTCGCCGAAGGAGATCGATCTGGTCAAGGCCGGACTGAGCGACGGTCTGGCGGGCGGTACGCCCAAGGTCGATATCAAGGAGTACCGGGTCAAGCTGCAGGCCCTCGGCCAGGAGCGCGCCAAGCAGGCGGCCGAGGTCGAGAAGAAGGAAGCGCAGGGCTTCCTCGAGAAGATGGCGAAAGAGAAGGGCGCGGCCAAGACCGAGAGCGGCCTGATCTACATCGAGGAGAAGGCCGGCACCGGCGCGGCGCCCAAGGACACCGACACGGTGAAGGTGCACTACCACGGCACGCTGCGCGACGGCACGGTGTTCGACAGCTCGAAGGAGCGCGGCACGCCGGCGACGTTCCCGCTCAATCGCGTCGTGCCGTGCTGGACCGAAGGCCTGCAGAAGATGAAGGTCGGCGGCACCGCCAAGCTCGTCTGCCCCTCGGCCATCGCCTACGGCGATCGCGGCGCCCCGCCCAAGATCAAGCCCGGTGCGCCGCTGGTCTTCGAGGTCGAGCTGATCGGCATCGAAGCCCCCGCCCCGGCCGCCGCGGCCCCGCCGCCGGCGCATCCGTAAGCACCAACACCGAGCGCGCGAGCGGCGCCCAGCGG
>JBOHWA010000694.1:0-1856 GCA_050735855.1 Binatia bacterium | reverse complement strand
CGGTCGGGCCGTAGCCGCCGATCTGCGCCGCATACGCCGCCGCCGCCTCGAGCTCGTTGGGCTCGACGGGCCGCCCGGCCGCGCGGCGAAAGGCCAGATAGCGGTCGAGCAGCAGCGCGTCGTCGTGCACGTCGGCGTTGATCAGCGGATCGAGCTGCTCCAGCAGGAACGAGGCCTGGTGCTCGAACATGGCGCGCGGCGCGGCAAACTCCAGGCGCGGGTGGGCGACGCTGTTGAGCGGCCCCGGGCCGACGAGCTCGCGCGCGGCGGCCGCCGAGACGCGCTGGTGGCTCAGCATGGCGAGCAGGTTGGGGATCTTCAGCCGCGCCAGATCGTCGCGCACCGCCGCGAAGCGCGTTTCCATGGCGGCGAAGTCCGGTGCCAGCGGTGCGAGCGACGCCACCGCGACGCCGTTGCCGAAGTCGGCGTCGGCGAAGACCAGGGCGTGCGGAAACACCGTGGTCAGCGTCCGCACGATCAGGGCGACATTCTCGTCGCTCTGCTCGTAGGTGTGGAACCAGCAGGTGAAGACCCCGCCCGGGTTCAGGCGGTCGCGCGCGGCGGCGAAGAACTCGACGGTGAACAGATTGCCGACGCCGGCGATCCACGGGTTGGACGGCTCGGAGATGATGACGTCGTAGGTCCGCGGTACGGTGCGCAGGAAGCTCTGGCCGTCGTCCTCGTAGACGTGCACGCGCGGGTCGGCGAGCGCGCCGCCGTTGGCCTCGGCGAACAACGGGTCGGCCTGCAGCACGCCGCGCGAGATCTCCACCACGTCGACGCGCTCGACCGGATAGCGCAGCACCGAGCCGGTGGTGATCCCCGAGCCGTAGCCGATCACCAGCACCGAGGCGGTATCGCGCACCGTCAGCAGGGGCGCGTGCGCCAGCAGGAGCTGCGTGTCGAGGTCGGTGGCGGCCGAGGACGCGTCGGCCTTGCCGTTCACGTGCAGGTAGATGTCGCCCGGCTTCTCGCCGAAGGCCAGCACGGTGGTGTGCGCGTCCTCGGCGAAGAAGTACGGCGTGCGGCTGCCCGGCGGCCGGACGAACGCGGCCTGCCAGGCGGTGAAACTGCTCGCCGGGTGGCTGGCGCGCGCCGCCGCATCGAGCCCCGGGTCGGCGGCACTGCGCAGGCGCAGATGGCGCACCGCGTAGCGGATCGAATCCGACCAGCCGGTGCCGAGCGCCGCATAGAGCGCCAGCACGGCCGCGGCTGCCGCCGCGAGCGCCACGCGGCGCGGGCGGGCGGCCTCGCCGGCGACCAGCAGCAGCAGCACCCCGGCCGCCGCGTTGAGCGCCAGGTTGGCGTGGAAGGCGCCATTGAGCCCCAACGCGGGCAGCAGAAGCAGGCTGGTGAGCACCGCGCCGAGCACGTTGCCCACCGTGTTCCAGGCGTAGGTCGAGCCGACGCGCGCGCCGATGTCCTGCGGCGAACGCGCCTGCACGCGCGCCACCAGCGGAAAGCCGAAGCCCAGACACGTGGTCGGCACGAGCAGGATCGCGAGACACAGCCCGGCCTTACCGAGCAGGTCGAGCTCGAAGCCGTTCGGCGCATCGAGCAGGACGATGCGCTGCCGCGCGATCACGTAGGGCAGGCGCGCGACCAGCGGCGTGACGGCCAGCAGCGCGACCACCACGCCGAGCTGGCTGGCCGCCAGCCACCACAGCGGCCGGCGCACCGTCCGCCGGCCGACAATGGCGCTGCCCAACGCGATGCCGGTGATGAAGGCCATCAACATCACCGTGAATGAGTGGGTCGAGGAGCCGAACGCCAGACCGATGACGCGCGCGAACAGCACCTCATAGCCCATCGCGGCGAAGCCGCTCAGCGCCAGCGCCGCCAGCGTCACCGTATAC
>JBOHWA010000693.1:0-4287 GCA_050735855.1 Binatia bacterium | reverse complement strand
GTCCTGAGGGGGCTTTGCCTATTGAGAGCGAAAAGCCGACCACGGATTGCGCGGATTGACGGATTTCACGGAGGGAACCCTTAGAAAATCCGTGTGATCGGCTCGTATCCGCTCAATCCGTGGTTTGCGTTTTCTTTTCTGGGCAAAGCCTCCTGAGGGCTCACGACTGAGGGTTCTGACGCTTGGCGGGCCGGCTGTGCCGGTCGACCCGCCAGGCGACCGGCCAGCCGTACACCGCTTGTCTCAGACCCCCTAACCGGTCATGACCCGAAGGGGGAGGGGCAATCATGTCTGTGGGATTTCTTCGGCCGCGTGCGCCGATCGCTGGTAGCGTGGGCCTGCGTGTCCGTCTGGCGCGGGCCGGCGCGCCAGCGGCGTCGTGCCTGATCCTGTTCTGGGCCAGCACCGCTGCCGCCGGGCTGGTCGAGCCGCGCCAGTTTCCGGTCAGCGGGTGCGTGGCCGACTGCGATCGCGACGGCGCGATCGCCGTGAGCGAACTGCTGCGCGGCGTCGCCATCAGCCTCGAGACGGCGTCCGTGGCGCGCTGCGCCGCAGCGGACCGCGATGGCGACAAGCGCGTCACCGTCGACGAAGTGCTGACCGGTGTCGCCGGCGCGCTCGACGGCTGCCCCGCCGCCGCCGCCGATCCCGGCGTCGAGCCCTGGGCGCTGGTGCCCGAGAACGAGGTCGGCGCCCGCTGCGGTCTCGACCCGGCCCTGCTCGTCGCCGCCGACCCGATCATCAACCGTCCCTACGCGGTGGTCCGCTATGGTCAGCTCTGCCACGTCTACTACCCGCAGGGCAGCGACCCGCGCGGCGAAATCTTCTCCACCACCAAGACGCTCGGCGCGTTGACCACCGGCGTCGCCGCCTACCAGACGCGCGACCTGCCGCGCACCGGGCGCAAGACCGGGCCGCTCTCGGACGAGGATCGCGTCGACCACTGGCTCGACAGCTTCACGTTCAACCCGGACGCGCACATCGCCCACGTGCTCGCCATGCTGGCGCACAATCCCGATCTGTCGACCGGCAACCGCCTCTACCAGTACGACCTCGTCGGCGCGGTGCAGATCAACCGCCTGAGCGACGTGATCACGACCGCCATCCAGCAGGACACCGAGCGCCTCGGCAATGACGTCGAGGAGTTCGTCCAGCGCTTTCTGTTCGGCCCGCTCGGCATCACCGATTCGCTCTGGACCAACGGCACCCCGAACAAGATCCTCGGCTTCACCTGGCACTCGACCGTGCTCGACATGGCGCGCATCGGCCTGCTCATCCTGCACGACGGCCTGTGGTCCGGCAGCCGCATCCTCGACAGCGACTGGACGTACAAGATGACCCACCCGTCCTTTGAGGACGCCAACACCGGCTACGGCTATCTGACCTGGATGAACAGCGCCTCGAACTACACGCAGGGGTTCGGCGTCGGGCCGAAGGCGCAGGCGCGCATCGATCCCTGCGCCCCGGTGTCCATCTTCGCCGAGCACCCGCATGGCCTCTCGGAGGCGCTCGACTGCAACTATGAAGGACCGGTGAGCTGCGAACAGCAGTTCGACGTCGGCATGTGGTTCGCCGCCGGCCTCGGCGGCCAGTACATCGTCGGCCATCGCGGCCTCGATCTCGTGCTCGTCGTCAAGGACTCCCCCGCCGGGCCGGCGCAGATCTGGAGAGCCCTGCGGCCGGCGCTGCTGGCGCTCGACCCCGATTTCTCCGGCGACGAGGCAGGCTTCTGCGCCGCCTACGCGGCCGGGGACTACGCTCCCGATCTGCTCTGATCGGCCCCGACGTCCACATGCACCGTCGCCGATGCCTTTCGCTTGTCGCCCTGACGCTTCCGCTCATGCTCGCCGCCTGCGGCGATGACGACGGTTCCCCCAGGCCGACACCGACGGCCAGCGCCACCAAGACCAGCGCACCGACTGGCACCGCGACCGCCATCCCGACCGCGACCGAGCCGCCGCCGCCAACGCCGACCGCCACGGTTCCCGCCACCACCACGGCCACCGTCACCCAGACGCCGACGCTCTCCGTCGTCGATGAGCTGCAGGCGAGCGGTATCGGCAGATACCTGGGCGCCGCGACGCCCGGGCGCTCCGAGATCAAGGGCGAGTGGACGGAGTACTTCTTCGCCGCCGATCCGGCGGGGCCGATCTGCCTGCGCGGCGGTGCCTACCAGGTCAACGTCCGCCGCGGCACGTCGGACAACGTCCTGCTCTTTCTGCAGGGCGGCGGGGCATGCTGGAACACCCAGACCTGCTGGACCGCGCCGCTCGCCACGCTCGAGGCGGGCTCGGCGGGCGGCGGCGGGATCCTCGACGCCAGCAACCCCGCCAACCCGTTCCGCGACTGGACCGTGGTCTACGCGCCGTACTGCGACGGCTCGGTGTTCAGCGGCGACAACGTCGTCGACTACGACGGGCACACCACCTATCACCACGGCCTGCACAACCTGTCGGCCACCGTCGACGTCATGCGTGCTCAAGTGCCGGCGCCCGGGCGCATCGTCGTCGCCGGAGTCAGCGCCGGCGGCTACGGTACGCTGAGCGGCTACGGCGTGACGCGCATCGCCTTCCCCGACACGCCGCTGGTGGTGTTCAACGACTCGGGTCCGGGCCTGCAGAACCCGGACGCCCCCGAGGCGATCGCCGAGCGCGAGACGAACTGGAACTTCCGCCAGTTCGTGCCGGAGACCTGCACCGACTGCGAGACCCAGCTGACCTTCCTGATCGACTGGGCCCTGGCGCGCGATCCCGAGCTGCGCGTCTCGCTGTTCAACTACCTGCAGGATCTCGTCCTGCGCTTCTTCCTCGCCGTGACGCCGGACGCCCTGGAGGAGATCCTGCGCGCGGTCACCGATGAGGTCAGCCTGCGCCACCCCGACCGCTTCAAGCGCTACTTCAAGCAGGGCGCATCGCACACGGTGCTGACCTCGCCGGAGTTCTACACGCTCAGCGTGCGCGAGACCTCGGTGCTCGACTGGACCACGGCGTTCCTCGCCGGTGACGCGGCCTGGCAGGACGTTATCGAAGGCGTCAACCCGTACGCCGGTTACCGCAGCGAGCGCTACGCCAGCGACGACCTGTGGCTGTGCAAGGCCGGCAAGGCCGACGACCAGTGCAGCGGTCACTCGCTCGACGCGACCGCCGTCCTGCCCGATCTCAGCCTGGCGGTGCAGCCGCACCTGCCCGCCGCCGCCGAGCCGGGGTTCGACTGCTTCTACGTCTACCCGACGGTCGACCTGACCGGCCCGGTCGGCAACCATACCGACTTCTCCGACATCAGCCTCGAGCTCGACCCGCTGCTCAGCCAGGCGGCGCGCTTCAACGGCGTCTGCCGCATCTTCGCGCCGCTGTATCGCCAGATCACCCTGGCGAGCTTCGGCGCGCCCAACGCCGCCGAGCTGCTGGCGTTCGCCTATGCCGACGTCGAGGACGCGTTCCGCCACTACATGGGCCAGTACAACAACGGCCGCGACGTGGTGATCATGGGCCACTCGCAGGGCACCCGCATGACCACCGAGCTGCTGCAGAAGGAGTTCGACGACGTGCCCGGGCTGCGCGAACGCCTGATCACCGCGCTGCTGATCGGCGGCGGCGTCACCGTGCCGGACGGGCAGACGGTCGGCGGCAGCTTCCAGAATCTGCCGCTGTGCACCGCGGACGAGCAGACCGGGTGCATTGTCGCGTACCGCTCGTACGCCGACGGCTTCGCTCCGACCGGCGGGTCGAATGACCCGGGCGGCGAGGGCCTCGACATGGCCTGCACCAACCCGGCCGCGCTGGGCGGCGGCAAGGCGCTCTTCAGCGGCACGTACCTTCCGCTGAGCGCCAACCAGCCGCTCTTCCGCATCGGCATGGATCTCGGCCTGCCGATCGAAACCCCCTTCGCGCTGTTCGAGGACTTCTACGCCGGCGAGTGCGTCCGGGACGCCGAGGGGCACAGCTACCTGCGCATCAGCGTCGAGCCCGGCAGCGGCGACCTGCGCACCAACCCGATCCCGTTCAACCACGGCGTGCTCGCGCCCGGTTTCCTCGGCACCCACATCCTCGACTACAACTTCCCGCTCGGCGACATGATCGAGCTGGTGCGGATCAAGGCGGAGGCGACAGGCAACTGACCCCGAGGGCGCCGCTTGTCGGCGCCCTGCGACACGCTCAGGGGGCTTTGCCTCAGAACTTCGGCGTCGCGGCAGGTTAGCCGAGATGTCCGATTGTCGGCGGCTGATCCCAAGGTCCCTTCCCCCCTTGCGGGGGAAGGACAGGATGGGGGGAAGTCCGCGACAAAGGT
>JBOHWA010000692.1:0-3814 GCA_050735855.1 Binatia bacterium | reverse complement strand
GCTGAGCGGCACGGCGCGCGTCGGGGTGCGCGTCGGCGCGACCTGCCGGGTACGCGTCGGCGCCGGGGCGATGGGGGTGCGGGTCGGGCGCACCGTGTTGGTGCGCGTCGGAACGGGCGGCCGCGTGGTGGTCGCGGTCGGCGCGCCGCCGGAGCCGATGCTGACGCGATTGCAGTTGACGATGCCGGTGGTCTCGGTATGGCCGTCGAGGAAGTCGGCGAAAACCTCGACCGACAGATCGAGCAGGCCGTCGCCCGACACCCGCCCGTCCCAGGTGAAGGTCGTCCGTCGTCCGGGCTGCAGCGTGCGCAGCGGACGCGGCTCGGTCTGCAGCGTGAACCGCGCCGTGCCGCTGGTGTAGGTCAGCAGGTCGGTCGGCGTGATGTTGCGGACCTCCTCGGTCCAGAGATTGTCGAGCGCGACCTGCATGGTCGCCCGAGTGCCGACGATCGAGACCGAGCACGTCGCGCGTACCTTGCCGGTTCCGACATGGGCGCGAGCGGCGAGCGGCGCCAGCAGCGCCAGTGCCGCCACGACCGCGACACCCGTCCACAATCTCGCCCGTTCCCCCTGACCCTCTTTCACGCTGTGCCCCCAAAATGCGCCGGCAGAACCGCGCAGTCGTGATATCTTTCCTTTTCCCTTTAACCCGGCCCGTCGTCTGAAAGTCAAACCAATTCTTCACTCCCCTGCCCGGTCCGGGTGTCACTCGTCGCGCTCGACCGCCTTGCCGCCGCGCAGGTCGAGCTCGCGCACCTGGAGGCGCTGGATCTCGTCGCGCAGGTCGGCGGCTTGCTCGAACTCCAGCGCGCTGGCCGCCTCGCGCATTTCCTTGCGCAGGGCGGCCACCCGCTTGGGGATGTCGGCCAGCGGCACGCAGTCTGCCGCCGACTCGCCGACGGCGCTGAGGTCGACGTAGTCGGCCTCGGCCGCCTGGATCATCGCCTGGCCGATCGCCTTCTGGATGGTCTGCGGCGTGATGCCGTGCTCGAGGTTGTGCGCCGCCTGGATGGCGCGCCGCCGGTTGGTCTCGTCGATGGCCGCGCGCATCGATTTGGTGATGCCGTCGGCGTAGAGGATCACCCGACCGTTGACGTTGCGCGCCGCCCGCCCAATGGTCTGGATGAGCGAGCGCTCCGAGCGCAGATAGCCCTCCTTGTCGGCGTCGAGGATGGCGACCAGCGACACCTCCGGCAGATCGAGCCCCTCGCGCAGCAGGTTGATGCCGACCAGCACGTCGAAGGTGCCGCGGCGCAGCTCGCGGATGATCTCGACGCGCTCGAGGGTCTCGATGTCCGAGTGCAGGTAGCGCACCTTGACGCCGAGCTCGTGGTAGTAGTCGGTCAGGTCTTCGGCCATCTTCTTGGTCAGCGTGGTGACCAGGACGCGCTCGTTGGCCGCCACGCGGGTGCGGATCTCGTCGAGCAGGTCGTCGACCTGCTGGCGCGCCGGCCGCACCATGATCTCGGGGTCGGTCAGACCGGTCGGCCGGATGAGCTGCTCGACGACGACGCCGCCGGCCTGCTGGCGCTCGTAGTCGCCGGGCGTGGCCGAGACGTAGACGACCTGCCCGACCAGCGTGTCGAACTCCTCGAAGTTCAGCGGCCGGTTGTCGAGCGCCGACGGCAGGCGGAAGCCGAACTCGACCAAGGTCTCCTTGCGCGAGCGATCGCCGCGGTACATGCCGCCGATCTGCGGCACCGTGACGTGGCTCTCGTCGATGACCAACAGGTAGTCGTCGGGGAAGTAGTTGATCAGCGTCGGCGGCGGCTCGCCTGGCTGGCGGCCGGTGAGATGGCGCGAGTAGTTCTCGATCCCCGGGCAGAAGCCCATCTCCTCGAGCAGCTCGAGGTCGTACATCGTGCGCTGCTCGAGGCGCTGCGCTTCGAGCAGCTTGTTCTCCGCCTGCAGCAGCTGCAGGCGCTGGCGCAACTCGTCGCGCACGCCATCGACGGCGCGCTTCAACTGGTCGGGCTTGGTGACGTAGTGGCTGGCGGGATAGATGGCGACCCGATCGAGCGGCCGCAGCGTCTTGCCGCGCAGCGGATCGATCTCGGCGATGCGCTCGATCTCGTCGCCGAAGAGCTCGACGCGCAGGGCGCGCGCCTCTTCGTAGGCCGGGAAGATCTCGATCACGTCGCCGCGCACGCGGAAGGTGCCGCGATGGAAGTCGTAGTCGTTGCGCTCGTATTGGATGTCGACCAGCTTGCGCAGCAGGTGGTCGCGGTCGACCCGCGCGCCGCGCTCGAGGAAGAGCAGCATGTCGAAGTACGCTTCCGGCGAGCCCAGGCCGTAGATGCACGAGACGCTGGCGACGATCAGCACGTCGCGCCGCTCGAGCAGCGCCTTGGTCGCCGAGTGGCGCATCTTGTCGATCTCGTCGTTGATCGACGAGTCCTTCTCGATGAACGTGTCGGTGCTCGGGACGTACGCCTCGGGCTGGTAGTAGTCGTAGTAGCTGACGAAGTAGCGCACGGCGTTGTTGGGGAAGAGGGTTTTGAACTCCTCATAGAGCTGCGCGGCCAGGGTCTTGTTGGGCGCGATGACCAGCGTCGGCTTGTTCACCGTGGCGACGACGTGCGCCATGCTGAAGGTCTTGCCCGAGCCGGTGACGCCGAGCAGCACCTGGGCGCGCGTGCCGGCCCGCAGCCCATCGACCAGCGCGGCGATCGCCGTCGGCTGGTCGCCTTCCGGGGTGAAGTCGGCGACCAGATCAAAGCGCGATCCGTCGTCGCCGCGCATGTGGTCCGGCCCGCGGCGCGGCGCCGGCGCCGCCGGCGGCTCGGTCGGCGTCATGCCGGGCTCCCGATCTGCTGGCGAAAGACGGCGGCGGCCGCTTCGATCTCGTCCAGGCGCGCCGGGCTCAGCTTGCCGCGCAGCAACTCGATGCGCAGGAAGAGGAAGTAGGTCTGCAGCACGTCGTCGGCACAATAGCGGTGGATCGCCGCCCAGCCACCGCTCTCGTACAGCCCCTGCACGTCGGCCCCGCTGACCGCGCCCTTGCCCGGCAGCCCGACCAGCTTGGCGACCAGGTCGAAGCCGCCGCGCAAACGGGCGGCGCCGGTGTTGGTGAGAAAGTCGTACAGATCGCAGTGCCGCCCGAAGCGCTGGCGGATCCCGCTGCGCTCGCCGAAATAGCGCGGCGCCTGGCAGCGGTGGCGCAGGCCCTGCAACTCCAGCACCGGCAGATCGAAGCCGCGCGCGTTGAACGACACCAGCGTGCCGTCGAACTTCTCCAGCCGCTCCCAGAAGGTGCGCACCAGGCCCGCCTCGCCGAGCTCGTCGGCGCCGAGCACGTCGAGCCGCTGCAGCACGTAGTCCGACGCGGCATAGCCGAGCGCGATGGAGATCGGCACGTGGAAGGTGTGCGGAATGAAGTCGCTGCGCCCGTCCGTCTCGCGCCGCAACGTCTCGCGCATCCGGTCGTAGGCGTCCTCCGGGCTGAGCCCCTCGCTGCGGTAGAGCGTGGCGGCGAGCAGCGCCTTGTCGACCCGCGT
The DNA here is from genome assembly GCA_050735855.1 of Binatia bacterium. Classification (GTDB taxonomy): domain Bacteria; phylum Desulfobacterota; class Binatia; order HRBIN30; family CADEER01; genus JBOHWA01. The sequence continues at coordinate 317 of JBOHWA010000692.1, read as the reverse complement.
CTCGATGTCGAAGACCAGAAAGCTCATCGCCGCGCCTCGATCAGTCGCACCCACACCGTCCGTCCGTCTTCCATCTCACTCACCATCGTCTCCTGCAGCGTGAAGCCGGCCGCCTGGAGGCCGTCGGCCACCCCGCGGCGCAGCGTATTGACCGAATCGGCGAGCCAGACGACGCCCTGCGGCGCCACCACCTGCGCCAACGCGGCGACCAGCCCGGCCTCGGCCGCGCGATCGTAGGCGACATCGGCACCGACGCAGACGTCGAAGCGGCCGCGCAGCGCCAGCGCCGCCCAGTCCATCTGGGCGACCTGCAGCAC
>JBOHWA010000691.1:0-5282 GCA_050735855.1 Binatia bacterium | reverse complement strand
CGGCGCCGAGGGACCGGCGCCCTCCAGGGCGCGCGTGCGACGCTAGGCGCGCAGCGTGCGCAGGCGGCGGTTGGCGACCAGCAGGATGGCGACGGCGGCCATGACCGCCGCATTGAGCAGATACGGCGCGTCCGGCCGGATGGCGTACAGGCTGGTGGCGATCATCGGGCCGAGCACGTTGCCGAGCACGGCGATGCCGTTGACCAGCCCGGCGACGGCCCCTTGCTCGTTGGCCTCGACCGCCAGCGATGCCCCGGCGGCGCTGCCCGGCCGCACCAGACCCAGGCCGAGCCCGAGCAGCACCAATGCCACCAGGTAGGCCGCGTAGGTGGTGGCGACGACGAAAACCACGAACGACGCCAGCATCAGCGGCACGCCGGTCTGGAGCATGCGCCGGGCGCTCGGCCGGAAGCGTTGCACCAGCACCAGCTGCGAGAAGAGTCCCGCCAATGCCAGTGTGACGAAGCCGATGCCGGAGTACTGGACGGTGCGCTCGGCGCTCAGCCCGAGGGTGTCCTGCAGGAAGAACGCCAGCGTGATCGCAGTGGTGGCGCGCACCGCCTGCAGCGCGGTCGAGACCATCAGGAACGGTGCGACGCGCGGGTCACGAAAGCTGAGCCGCGGCGGCCGCGGCGCGTCGTGGGCGATCGGCGGTCCGTCCTCCGGCAGATACCAGCGGATCATGAACGAGCTGAGCACCGCCAGCGCCGCCGACAGATAGAGCGGCGCCAACAGATCGACCGCCGACAGCGCGGCCCCGACGCCCGGCCCGATCGTCTCGCCCACCCCCATCGCGGCGCTGACCAACGCCACGCCGGCGGTGCGGTCGTGGCGGCTGGTGCGGTCGGCGACATACGCCTGCGACGCCGGCCCGGTGCCGGACCCGAACACCGCGAACAGCGAGCGCGCGACGATCAGCAGGGGATAGATGACCACCGCCGACAGCACGTGCATGATGCCCAACTCGATCACCACCGCCAGCGAGAACATCGACAGCGCATAGCCGAGCAGCCCGGTCAGGATGATCGGCCGCCGCCCGCGCACGTCGCTGCGCCGCCCCCACCACGGGCTGATGAACACCCACAGCGACGCCGACGTGGCGAAGATGATCGAGACCTGAAACGGCGTCAGCCCGATCTCGCGCGCCGCCGGTGGCAGGATGCTGAAGAGCATCGACTGGCCGATGCCGATGCAGACGAGACAGACGAACAGGATGCGCAGCGCCGGAGAATGCTCGGAGGCCATCGGAGGGACGGGGTCTATCAGCGCACCGGGTGTGCTTCCATGCGCCGCGCTGGCGCGGTCGAACCTGAACCATCTGATCCAGGGCAAGGGCTCGGGCTAGGGTTGAAGCGGATCCAATCGAGACAGCGTGCTTGCCGACAGCGCGCTGCGGATCAATCGGAACAACACGCCCACCGCCGGGAGCGCGGGCGGCTCGCCCGCTCTTGCGGCCGGCCAGTTCCGCCGCTCCAGGCGACCGCCGCTCTCACTTGATCAAGCTCGACCCCAGCCCGAGCCCTTGCCCGAGCCCTTGCCCGAGCCCTTGCCCTGCATGAGACAGATCAGACTCCACCCACCTGCGCCGCCGCCCGCCGTTCCGCCATCCGCTGCATCCGCCGGCTGGCGAGTACCCGACTGTAGCGCTGCGGCATGAGCCGCTTGAGGCGCCAGAGGATGCGGCCTTCGCGCATCGGCAGGCAATACAGCTGGCGCCGTTCGACGGCCTGCAGGGCGCTCGCGGCGACCTCGTCCGCCGTCATGCGCGAGCTGGCGAACGCCGCCGCCGCCATGTCGCGGAAGTGTGCGTCGCTGACCCGCATCGTCTCCATCAGGTTGGTCTTGAAGAACGCCGGACAGAGCACGGTGACGCTGACGTGGTCGCCCGACACCTCGGCGGCGAGCGTTTCGGACAGGCCGATCACCGCCGCCTTGGTGGTGTTGTACGACGCCATGCCGGGCGCGCAGGCGATGCCGGCCAGCGAGGCGACGTTGAGCACCGCGCCGCCGCCCTGCCGCACCAGCCGCGGCACGAAGAAATGGCAGCCGTGGATGACGCCCCACAGGTTGATGCCGACGATCCACTGCCAATCGGCCAGCGAGACCTGCCCGACCGGTCCCGCCGCGGCGACACCGGCGTTGTTGACCACCAGATCGATCCGCCCGAGCACGCGCTCGGCCTCCTGCGCCAGCTGCTCGACCTGCGCCGCATCGACGACATCGACCACCACCACCGTCGCTTCTCCCCCCGCCTGCTCGACCAGCCGCGCCGTCTCCTCGCAGCGCGCCTGATGCACGTCAGCGACGATCAACCGCGCCCCACGCCGCCCCAATGCCAGACAGATCGCCCGCCCGAGCCCGCCCCCGGCCCCAGTGACCACCGCCGTCTTGAGAGGATTGGTCTTCACGAAAACTCCTTCCACGTATCCAAAACTCAAAACTGATCAAGCTCGACCAGCCCTAGCCCTTGCCCTAGCCCTAGCCCTGATCAAACGAATCCGACTCACTCCTTCGGATGCACACAAACCAGTGACCGGATGTACGTACTAGTCTGTACAAAATCGATCAGGCTCGAGTCAAGAATGAAATCCGGCGGGGGTACGGGCACGGGACAGGACGCGCGAAACGTAGAACGCGCAACGCCGCCATTCCCCAATGCGTCCGCCGCTACGTCTGTTAGTCTGGCGCGGCCCTATGACACGATTTGGTGCCGCCGCGATCGGCGACCCTGCGATCGACGCGGCTTTTCGGGCGGAGACCCGCCAACTGATCGCGCTCCGATTCCCCACGGCGGCGGCGATCTTTCTGGCCTTGATGGCCGCCGCCTATGCGATCGAATGGTTGTACTTTCCGACTCGCTGGTGGGCGCTGTCGCTCTGCTATCTGGCCTTCGTCGCCATCTCGGTCGCCTGCACGCTGCTGTTGCGTCGCCGGCCGCAGGCGGCGCTGGGCATCGCGCTCGGGGGCAGCGTCGCGCTGGCCTTCACCTTGTGCACGTACCTGGCGCTGGTGCATGGCAGCGCCGAGCTCTGCCTGCTGGCGATGATCGGCTTTCTCACCGGGCAGGTGGTGCAGTTCCCCTGGGGAGCGCGCGGGCAGTTCGGCGCGACGCTGGGCGCGACGGCCGCCTACGGCTTCGCGCTCGCGGCCGGCGCGAGCTCGACGCTGCCGGTGCCCTACGGACTGTTCGCGCTCGGCTCGCACGCCATCATGACGGTGGTCGGCGCCGAACTGCTCGACTCGTATCGCTTCACCGCCTTCCGCCAGGCCGCGGAGTCGGGCCGCCTGGCGGCCGAATCGGCGCGCGCCAACGCCGCCAAGAGCGAATTCCTCGCCACCGTCTCGCACGAGCTGCGCACCCCGCTGAACATCATCGTCGGCTACACCGATCTGCTCCTCGACGGCGCCTTCGCCAGCCCCGATGAGCAGGGCGAGGCGCTCGGCCGCATCCAGCAGCAGTCGCGCCAGTTGCTCGATCTGATCCAGTCGATGCTCGACCTCAACCGCATGGAAGCCGGCGGCATCCCGTTGGTGGTCGAGGACTTCGCCGTCGCCAGCGCGATCGAAGGCCTGCGCGCCGGCCTGCCGGCCAACTGGTGCAAGCCCGGCGTGGAGCTCCACTGGGATGCCGGCGCCGGCGCCATCATGCGCAGCGACCGCGGCAAGCTCGAGATGATTCTGCGCAACCTGGTGCACAACGCGCTCAAGTACACCGAGCAGGGCTCGGTCATGGTCAGCGCCCATCCCGATCCGGCGCGCGGGCGCGTCGACTTCGCCGTCGCCGACACCGGCCAGGGCATCGCCGCCGAGGATCTGCACGGCATCTTCGAGATGTTCCGCCAGGGCTCCAGCGGGCCGCCGCGCGGCGGCGGCGTCGGCCTCGGCCTCTACATCGTCAAGCAGCTCACCGGCGCGCTGGGCGGCGAGGTGGCGGTGGAGAGCCGCCCCGGCTCGGGCGCCCGCTTCGTCGTGTCGCTGCCGCTGGTGGTCCCGTCCGGCTTGACTGCGCCGAGCGGCGCGCACTAATCGCACGCTGTGCGAGTGGGATCCCGGCTGTGACTGCGATCGAGCGCACGCCGGAGTCCGCTCAGGCGCCGGGTCTGGACGATCGACACGTGGGCGATCCGCTGGCGCTGCAGCGCGTCCGCTCGGACGACGAACAGTATCGCCATCAGGCGGCGTCGGAGGCGGCGTTCTGGCAACAGGTGCCTGCCGGCTCGCTCGAAGCGTGTCAGGACCAGCAGCACGAAGGGCCGCTCGATCTCGCCGTCAACCGCCGCTTCACCGGCGACGAGCGGGTCCCGTGGTACGAGACGATCGCCCGCCACGGCCCGTTTCGTCGCGGCGCCTTCCTCGGCACCTCCTCGCTGGTCAGCGAGGCGCGCATCCTGGAGACCAACCCATCCTTGCACATGACGTTCTATGATCTCTCCGACGGCGGCCTGGTGCGCCGCGTCGAGGCACTCGGCGCGCGCTTTCCCGGCCGCGTCGACACCTGCCGCGCCGATCTCAACTTCGTCGACCTCCCGGCGGCCTCGTACGATCTCATCGCCAGCTCGAGCACCGTGCACCACGTCACCAACCTCGAGTACCTCGGCTGGCAGATCAATCGCGCCCTCACGCCCGGCGGCTACTTCTTTCTGCAGGACTACGTCGGGGAACCGCGCTTCCAGTTCGACACCGCCAAACGGCGCGTCTACCACGCGCTCTATAACCGCGACCGGGCGCGGCAGGGATTGCCGGGGACCGACCTCTCCTGGCTCGATACCAGCGACCTCAGCCCGTTCTGCGGCCTGCGCTCGGATGAGATTCTCGATGTCTTCCGCGGCCAACTCGACCAGGTGGGGCTGCAGATCGCCGGCGCCCTCACCGTGCCGATTCTGCGCAGCCGCGCCTGCCTCGATGCGGTCGATTCGCCATGGCGATCCGACGCGTGGGTCAACCAGTCTGCCCGGCGGCGCTGGTGGGAGCAGCTGCGCAAGGCGCTCACCGGACGGTGGCGATCGCAGCAGTCGCTGCTGCTACCCGAGTTCTGCAATGAGATCGTGCTGATCGGCGACGTGATGGCCGACGCCGGCGTGCTCAAGCCCGGCGTCGCCTTCGCAACCTACCGCAAGCGCGCGTAGTGGGTCAGTTTGAATCCGGCGCACATCACTCGTGTACCGCCTTCTCGGCACCGTCCACCGCGGGCTTGCCTCACTGCCAGCGAGATCCCAGCCTGGTGGAGGGCGCCGGTCCCTCGGCGCCGTGCTCGCCGCGCGCACCGCGGTTGGGTTCAGCAC
>JBOHWA010000690.1:0-2839 GCA_050735855.1 Binatia bacterium | reverse complement strand
GAGCCATCCCTCCCCGCCCCCGGCTCGCCGGGAGGCTCGCCCTCCCGGGGGGCGGCCGCACCCGCGTCCAGCTGGGCAAAACGCGCCAGCGCCTGGTCGGCGTGGTCGAGGTCGTAGATATCCGCCTGTCGCATCTGCCCATCGGCGGTCAGCTCGATGACGGCGATGAGAGGGACCTCGTAGGGGCCGCCGTCTCGCGTGCCGTGCCACGTACCGACGGCGCAGAACCCCTGTGCTGCGGGGCGGGCGTGGTCGACACGGTAGACCGTGTCCGGAGCGAGGTCGGTCAGGGTGCGAAAGTTCTGCGCCCACGCCGCACCGCCGTGGGTCGTACCGAGCACCGCGAGGCCGCGGTGGTCGTACTCCACGAACGTCGGCGCGCACAGCGCCACCACTCGGTCCCAGTCGCGGCTCACCACTGCCGCAGCGAAGGCACGCATGACGACGCCGTGTGCCGGGGACGCCGCGCCCTCCCCGGCCTCGAAGCGCGCGTCGAGCTCGGCATAGGCAGCGGCGAGATCGTCGGCATCGAAGAGCACGACCTGACTCGACCGGCCGGCCGCGTCCACCTCGTCGAGCGCGAGATAGTCGATCGCCAGCGGGCCGCCACCGGCGTCGACATTGCCTTCGAAGAGCAGGCGGCTCAACGCCAACCGCTCGCCGCGGGTGGCCAGGGGGGTGATCACGAAGCGACTGCCCGGCACGTCGAAGAGCACGCGCAGCTGGGTCATCGCGTCGTCCGCCGTGACCCGCATCTGCATCAGGCGGCGGCGATCCTCCATATGGACAGTCGAGGCGTGCAGCGCCGACACCGCCCCCCAGTCGCGCGCCGCCCAGGCGTGGCCCAGGCGCTGGTTGAAGCCCGTCGCGGCGTTAGCGAAGAGCTGCGGCGGCGCCGCTGACGGGTGGCGTCCCACCAGCTCGTCGAAGCGCGCCAGCGCCTCGGCCTCGCGGTCGGCGTCGAAGAACTCGACCCGCGCCACGCGTCCGTCGGGCGCCATCGCGGTCAGGCACAGGTAGGCGCGCTCGTAGCGGCCGCCACCGCGGAGATCGGTGCCCGTGTGGGTGCCGCGGTAGAGGAGCACGTCGGGCGACGCGGCGAGCAGGTCGTCCGATTGGACGCTGCTGTCGCCGGCGACCTCGCGCAGCGAGCGCAGGTGCGCCAGGACCGCGTCCCGGCCGTGGGCCGACCAGGTCGACAGGGTCCGGTGGTCCACCTGTTCGATGTCCGGTGCCATCGTCGCCGCCCAGCCCTCCGGATCGACCAACCCGTCGAAGCCCTGCAGCGAGCGCGCCGTGGCCGCGGCGCGCTCGCGCGCCGGACCTGCGGGCAGCGACTCGGCGTAGCGCTGGTAGAAGCGCACGACGGCGGCGCCGAAGTGGGCGGGGGCGAAGGTCTCGAAGGATCCGCAGCGCCCGGCGGCGTCGAGCTCGAGGACACCGACATGCTCCATCTCGTATTCAGCCACGTCGAAGTTGCCGCCGGCCGTGCCGCTCGCGGAGACCGCGCGGCGCAGCAGGCAGAGCCGGTCGCCGAGCGTCGCCAGCACCTCGAGACGAAACACGAGATCGGGCAGGCGCATCATCCGTCGGCTCGAGTCGAGGTGGCCCTCGCGCCCGTACGCGGTCCCGGTCTGGTGATCGACGGATTCCATCGACTCGCCGAGCAGCGCATCGACCGCCTCGAGGTCGCGCGCCGCGAACGCGGCTTCGATCCGCGCCGCCATCGCGCTGGCGGCATTCGGGCGGACGCGACGGGCGACATCCGCCCGCGCCGGCGCGGCGGTGAGCTCGTCGAAGCGGGCGAGCGCCTCGGCCTCGCGGTCGCTGTCGAAGGTCTCCTGGCGCACCGCCCGACCGTCGGGGCCGAAGACCGAGAGCATGCAGACCGTGCGCTCGAAGGCGCCGCCGCCGTCGCGCCAGGTGCCGGTGGTGGTGGTCGTGCGCACCAGCCCGTCGGGGCGCAGCGCGAGAATGTCCTCGACGTGGAAGCGCAGGCCGTCGGCGAGCGCGCGTTGCGTGACGACCAGATTCCTCGCCTCGTCGGTCGAGAGCGCTCCGTAGCCGACGCTGCGGTGATCGACGTCCTCGTAGGTCGGAGAAAACAGCAGCGCCTCGTCGGGCGTGGTCGAATCGGTCAGCGTGTAGGCAACCACACGCGCCGTCAGCGCAGCGCGCTGGCGCGCGGATCCCTCGGGGAGCAACTCGGCGTACTGCTCATACAAGCGGGCGATGGCAGCGCCGAGATGGTCGGCAGCGAAGATCTCGATGACCACTCCGGGCTCGACGACGACGAATTCCTCTCGCTCGTAGTCCCCGACGTCGAAACGCCCGCCGGCGGTTCCGCCGGCTGAAATGCGGCGCCGGAAGAGACCCAGGCAGTCGCCGAGCGTGGCGAGCGGCTCATGTCGAACGACCGGGTCCTGCAAGCGCAGCAACCGGCGGAACGAGTCGATCGCCCCCTCACGCCCGTAGACGGACGCCGTCGGATGATCGACCACGTGGACGTCGGGGCTGTCGATGAAGGTGGACTCGATCGCCGCGAGACCGCCGGAGGCAAACGCGGCGTCGAACTGAGCCGTCGTTGCCGTCGCCGCATTGGCGCGCACGCGCCGCGGCGGCGCGGGCACTGACTCGATGCGTGGCTCGACGCGTGCGACCGACCCATGACATGACTCGTCGCGCCGCACGCGGTCAGCCAGCAGCGTCGCGCCCTTGGTCTCCCATAACTCGGTGGCGCGGCGCTGCTCGGCGTCGGCTTCGCCACCGCGGCCGGCGGTGCGCAGCGCAGCGGCGAGCGCGAGGCGCGCGTCGGCGTGGTCGAGCAGCGCGTCGGTGG
>JBOHWA010000689.1:0-4105 GCA_050735855.1 Binatia bacterium | reverse complement strand
GCCCAGCGCGCCCGGCGCGCGCGCGGCGCGAACGACAGCAGGCCCTCCTGGGCCAGCCAACGGTTGAGATGCAGCCCGGTCGTGCCGGAGCCGCCGAAGCCGTGATCGGAGACCACCAGCACGGTGGCGTCGGGCACGCGCCGGCGCAGGCGGCCGATGGCCTCGTCGAGCGCGGCGTAGACCGTGCGCAGCGGGTTGCCGAGCACGGCGGCGCCGGCCGCGTCGTGACGCGGCGAGGCGGGATCGTGCAGGCCCCAGAAGTGATGCGCGGCGGTATCGGACTCACCGAACAGCAACATGAAGCAATCCCACGGCGCGCGCGCCAGGACGCGCTCCGCCAGCGCGGTCTTGCGTTCGATACCGTCGCACAGGCTCTGCAGTGCCTGGGCATGCCAGCCGGGACCGAGCGAGAACTCCTGGAAGTCGGCGAATGGGAAGCCGCCCGCCTCGGCGACTTCGTCGGCAAACTCGGGCGGGTGCACGAAGCTGGCATCGGCGCGCGTCGTCACCGGCGTGTCGAAGCCGCTGATCATGTAGCCGTTGATCGCTTCGGGGGGGTACGTCCCCGGCAGCCCCAGCACGCTGACCCGCCGCCCCGCGTCGCTGAGCAGCCGCCAGATCGTCGGCGCCTTGCGGAAGGTCGAGTTGACGAAGCGCACGGCGTAGGCGCCGCCGTCGCGCCGGGTGAAATCGAAGATCCCGTGGCGGCCCGGGTTCACCCCGGTCATGAAGCTGGTCCAACTCGGGAAGGTGGCGGCGGGGACGGTGGACGCCAGCGGCCCCCACGCCCCCTCGGCCAGCACACGCCCGAGGTTCGGCAAGGTGCCGTCGGCGACCCACGGCTCGACCAGGTCGAGCGTGGCGCCGTCAAGACCGAGGATCAGCAGCATGCGGATTCGCGGCGCCCATGGAGCGCGTTCTATGGCCGGCGATGCGCGCCTTCAATTGTTCGAGCTGCGCCAGCATCTCGCTGACCCGTCCGCTCTCCTGCGCGGCCAGGTTGGTCTTCTCGGCCGGATCGTCGCTCAGCTGGTAGAGCTCGATCGGAGCGAGGCCGCGCGGGTTGTCCTGGTTGGCGGTGATCAGCTTCCAATCCCCCTGGTGGATAGCGGTGAGGCGGTTGCCCTCGAGATCCTCCTCGGCGAACAGCGGATCGTCGACCGTGCCGGTGAACAGGTCGATGCCCTGAAACGCCGCCGGCGCCTGCACCCCGGCCGCGGCAGCCAGCGTTGGCGCGATGTCGATGCTGCGTGCCCAGTCGCTGCGCCGCCGCCCCGGTTCGGGCTCGTCGGCCCGCTTGACGATCAAGGGCACGTGCAGTTGCTCCTCGTACAGCGAGGTGCCGTGCCACCACCCGCCGTGCTCGAAGAACTCCTCGCCATGGTCGGCGGTGAGCGCGATCACCGTCTTGTCGTACAACCCGGTCTCCTCCAGGCGCCCGATCAGCTCCTGCAGGTAGCCGTCGAGATAGCGGACGCCCTGGCGATAGAGCCCGTGCAGCTCCTCGACGCGCTCGGGCCCCGGGTTCGGCGTCGAGACGCGCGCCACGCCGTCGCCGTTGTAGGGCATCTCGAAGTAGGGATCGTGCGGGTCCATATAGTGCACTAGCAAGAAGAACGGTTCGGGTGGTTTGCTGCCCAGCCAGGCCGCGACATGTTCGTCGACGGTCTTGGCATCTTGGTAATAGTTCGCCACCCACATCTTTTTCGAGACTTTTTCGCGCGCCACGCGCAGGCCCTTGTAAACGGCCAGCTTGGTCGCCGAATCGGTGGCGCCGAAATAGAAGCCCGGCTCGAGATAGCTGAACTCGTCGAAGCCCTGCTGGAAGTTGAAAATCGGCGCCACGTTGATGTTGGTGGTGACCGCCGCCGTCCAATAGCCTTGGCGCTTGAACACTTCCGCCACGGTATCGGCGCCGTTGGGCAGGAAGTCCATCTTGCGCATGGTGCCGTGCACCGAGGGGTACTGCGCCGTCAGGATGCTGGCGACCGAGGGGCGCGTCCACGACGCCTGCGCGTACGCCCGGTCGAAGACGACGCCGTCGGCGGCCAGCCGCTTGAAGCCGGTCGGCCCATCTTCCTCCTGCAGCGCCCACTCGACGGCATCGGCGCGCAGCGTATCGGCGACGACGAGGATGACGTTGGGCTTGCCCGTGGCCGCGCCGGATACCGAGCGCGCCATCGCCGGCTTCTCGCTGCGATCGGTGGTCACGCCGATCAACGTGGCGACCGCGAGCAGCGCCGCCAGCGCCGCCGGCACGCCCAGCCCGCCACCGAGCCGGCGACAGAGGCTGACGACGACGAGGCCGAGGCCGGCGGCGACCAGCGCGCCGAGCAGGAGCAGGGCGTGCGCCAACAGCCCGCTGGCCGACAGCAGCACCATCCCTTCGTCGAAGACGCGCTGCGCAACGTGATAGCGCCCGACGATCAGCGTCGGCAGCGCCACGCCGGCCGCCATGCCCACCTGGCCCAGGCGCGCCGCGCTCGCCCGGCCGCGGCTGATCGCCAGCCACAGCAGCGCGGCGCCAACGCCGAGACCGGCACCGATGACGCCGTACGCCACCGCGCCGAAGAGGAAGAGCCAGTACTCCTCCGCCGATGCCGAGGTCCACGTGACGACCACGGACTCCCCAATGCCCACCAGCGCGCCACCCAGCGCCCCGGCAATCGCGGCGTTCAGCACACCGCCTATCTGTCCAAGAATTCCCTTCATACGTTGCTCTGTCTGCACCTTTCGCCGCGCCCGGCGCGCCGCGTTGCGTCAGTTTTTTTACTTGGCACACTCCACGTGGCTCCGCCCTCTCATCCCGAGCCCAACCCCACGCGTTCGTTTTCTCTGGTGCGGGCGACCTCCTCCTCAACCACCGCCGCGCGCAGTGTCGGGTCCGCTGACCCGCCACCACCGCCTACCCGCACCCTGCCGACCTTGCCCGTCGACAGCCGTGCTATGTCCGTTTGATCTGTTCTCGGTCCGCGCCGCTCACGCGTGCCCAACCCGCTCGAGCAGTTGCATCGGCACCGTCACCTGCGTGCGACGCCGCAGCAGTTCCATCAACACGCGCACGCGCGAGTGGCCGCTGGCCCCGCCCTGCACGACACCGACCAGCCCGCCGAGCGGCCCGCGCGTGACGCGCACCACATCGCCGTCGTGGAAGGCGGGCAGCAGGCGCACGATTCCCTCCGCGCCGCAGCGCTCCTGAAGGAACGCGATCACGGCGTCGTCGACCGCGACCGGGATGTCCCCGAAGGCGACGAAGCTGCGCACGCCGGGCGCCCAGATGACGCTGTTGAACTGCGCCAGCAGGTCGACGCGGGTGAACAGGTAGCCGGGAAACAGCGGTCCGACGACGGGCTCGCTGCGCCCGCGCAGCGGCTCGAGAATGCGCGGCAGGAAGGTCTCCACGCCGCGCCGGATGAGCTGCCCCTGGGCAAACTCCTCGCGCCGCGGCTTGCTGCGCACGACGTACCACTGTGGCGTTCGCTGTTTCACCGCTACTCCGCCATCTGCGCAATGCGGGTGTCCTCGCGGAACACGCGCTGCAACTGCTTGCCGACCGCTTGCGTCGCGTTGCGATCCGGCAGATCGCCGATCAGCACGCGCCACACTTCCCGGCCGCCGCCGAAGTTGGCGCGGCCGACCCGCGCGTCGAAGCCGTGCCGGCGCAGGGCCTTGCCGATGTCGCGCGCCCGCCCCTCGGCCGGCGTCGACAACAGCAACAGCGCCAGCTTGCCGTTCGGCTGTGCCAGCACCGCCAGTCCCTCGTCGAGTTGCGGCAGCCGCAGCTCCTGGCCGACCGCGATGACGTCGATGTCGCGGATCGACGGGTTGGCCATCTTCATCAGATCGAGCACCGTCGGGCTCGCCTGCCCGTAGGTGTTGGTCGCGATCTGCGACACCGAGTCGCCGGGCTTCACCTGCAAGCGCTGAAAGTTCGGCAGCACCAGGCGCAGGTCGTCCGCCGACTCGGGCGCCACCGCTTCCGGCATCGGCGCAGCGGTGGGCGGGATCGCCGCCGCAACCGCCGGCGCCGCAGCCGGGGCCGCAGCGGGTATCGGCGCGAGCAGCAGCGCCGCCGGCAACGGCCGCTCGGCCGGAACTGCCGGAG
>JBOHWA010000688.1:0-2352 GCA_050735855.1 Binatia bacterium | reverse complement strand
GCGCCGTGCTGATCCCAACCGCGGTGCGCGCGGCGAGCACGGCGCCGAGGCACCGGCACCCTCCAGCAGGCTGCCGCCCGACCTCGACGCCACTAGCAAGGAGACGCTGCGCCTGAATCCGATCATCCCGGAGGTCGGGCGCTCGATCGACCAACCGACGCGGATCGGCGGACGCGACCTGCCCGCGGGCGTGGTGGCCGCTCCGTGCATCTACCTCGCCCACCGGCAGGCGGAGACCTGCTGCTGCTCGCCGCTGCATTGACAACCCCGAAAGGCCTCTGCTAGCCGCGCAGCGGTGTTCGCCGCGCTGGTCGGAAGCGGAATCGTCGCCGGTTACGCCCTCGCGCTGTGGTGGTTGTTGCGGCGCGAGGCAGGGTGGACCTTCGCGGCGCTCGCGGCCCTGTGCGGCCTCTCGCTGGCGCTGCGGCTGGTCTATACCGGGGCCTATCCGTGGGGCTTCTTCGAAGACGAGCCCAAGTTCCTCGGCTGCGCGATCGAAGCACTGCAGCGCGGGACCTTTTTCGGCGAGTCCTGCATCCACGTCCCGTACCTGTTCGCCGCCCTGTTCCAGGCGCCGCTCGTGCCCCTGCTGGGCGCGACGCGCTGGTCGATCCGCAGCTACGCGCACATCACCAGCGTGCTGGCGACGCCCGCCGCCTTCGCGGCGGCGCGCCGAATGGGCCTGCGCGTGGCGCCCAGCCTGGCAGTGGGCGGTCTGGTCGCCGTGCTGCCGTGGGCGATCTACTACGGCCGCGCCATCCTCGGCGGTGAATTGGTCTTCCACCAGGCGCTGCTGCTCGCCGGCCTGGCCGGATTGATCTGGAGCCGCGGCGGCTGGCGCGACGCGCTGCTGGCCGGATTCGGGATGTGCATGCTGCTCTACGACTACTGGGCCGGCCGCTCGATGATGGGGCTGCCGTTGGTCGCCGCGGTCCTGGCGACCGGATGGCGGCGCGCGTGGTGTGTCGCCGTCATCGCCATCGCCCTGATCGGCTGGCAGCCGCACCTCGCCACCGGGCCGCTCGATGCACACGTCGGCCTCAGCCTGCGCGGCGGCGCCGGCGCGACCGTCGCCGGCGGCTTCAACCCCGGCTTCGACGCCGACCCACTGGGAACGCTGCGTTCGCGTGCGGTCATGGCGCTGTCGGTGTTCGTCTGGCCGGTCGCCTACGACAGCATCTTCACCATGCGCTCGGTGGCCATGCACCCGCCATGGGTCCTGGCGCTGGCCGTCGTCGGCCTGCTCACCGGCGTGCGCCGCGGCCTGTTCCTGCTCGCCGGCTTCGTCGCCGCCATCGTGCCCGGCATCGCCAGCGGCAGTTACGGCATCAGCGCGCACCGCATCATGATGGTCTACCTGTTCATCGCGTTGGCTGCCGGCGCGGCGTTGAACCCGCTGCCGTGGCGCCGCGTGCGCGCCGCGGCGGCGGCGCTGTTAGTGGCGGCAGCGGGCGTCTGGAGTGTCGCGCACTACTTCTCCGACGCGTTCTGGCCAGACGACGTGCGCTGGGGCGAGCACACCGAGATGAGCGCGCTGGCCGAGGCGGTGTCCGACGCGCCGCCGGCGCACCTGATCTACATGCACCAGATCGGCTTCTTCGGCGCGTTCGCGTCCGGGCCGGCGACCTCCGAACCGCTGACCTCCGACAACTGGCTGCCGGTGGACGACACGGCGGCGACCTATCTCTTCACCTGGCAGGCGGAAAAATTGCGGCCGGAATACGAGCGCATGCTGCCGGGCCGCGTCCGCCCGGTCGGCCGCCGCTCCTTCCTCGTCGCGCTCGAGGCCGGCGACCACGCCTGGCTGCGCCGCCACGGCTGGGTCTACACGGCGCGCTGCGAGGACCGCGTGCGCACCGCGCAGGTCCCGTTCGTGGCTCACAACAACATGGGGCCACCCGAGTTCGGCTGCCCCGGGCCGGTGGTACACGAATGGCGGGCGCGGTGGAGTGGCCCGCCGGCCGACATGCAGCTGCACTTCACCGGCACCGCCGAGATCGATGCCGGCGGCGTCACCACCCGCGGCGAGGGCTACGAGCAGGTGCTGCCGCTCCATCTGACCAGCGGCGCCGAGGTGCGCATCCGTCTGACCGTTTCCGGCCCGGCGCCGACGGCCGTGCTGTACGAGGTGGCCCCGGGTGGCCTGCGCACGCCGGCGTGGGACGGCTTCACACCGATCGCGGCCGACGAAGTCGCTGGCACCGCGCCCTGACGGACAAGCGTTTGGCGTTCCGCGCCAGGCGTGGCGCGTTGAGCCCGTCGCCGAATCCACGCGCCGAACGCGAGACGCCACACGTTCCGTCTGCGAATCACACGGCCGTCGGGCGGCAACCTGGTGGAGGGCGCCGGTCC
>JBOHWA010000687.1:0-8488 GCA_050735855.1 Binatia bacterium | reverse complement strand
GGGTGGGCGTGCTGGTGCTCGTGGGTGTGGAGGTCGGCGTGTGAGTCGACGTCGAGGTTGCCGTCGCAGTTCTGGTGTTGGTCGGCGTGGCGGTTGGGGTGCGGGTCGGGGTCGCCGTGTTGGTCGGCGTGGTGGTTGGGGTCCGGGTGGGCGTACTGGTGCTCGTGCCTGTGGAGGTTGGCGTCTGGGTCGCCGTCCGGGTTGCCGTCGGAGTCTGGGTGTTGGTCGGTGTGGCGGTGTGCGTCGCGGTGCTGCTCGGCGTCCGGGTCGGCGTCGCTGTGCCGGTGGGTGTGTTGGTGGCCGTAAACGTGGGCGTGTAGGTCAACGTCTGGGTTGCGGTCGGGGTGTGGCTGCTGGTTGGTGTGATCGTCGCGGTGTTGGTCGCGGTGGTCGTCGCGGTGGTAGTTCGGGTGACCGTCCGCGTTGGGCTCGGCGCCACGGGGCAGGGGACGTCCCACTCGACGCCGGGCAAGCTGGCCGGCGGGGTGTCGGTCGACAGCACGCCGAGCGTACCGCCCACCGCGCCGTAGTTGGTTCCGTCGGCGGTGACGCCAGCCGCCCCGCCGCTCAGGGTGGTGCTCGAGGGGGTGCCCGATGCGTAGACCACGCCGCCGCCACCGCCGCCGCCCGGGCCGTGGTTGTTTGATGCTGGGGGGTTGCTCGGCCAGGCATTGGCCCCGCTGCCACCGCTGACGTTGACGGTCAGGCCGGCGGTCGCGCCGCTCGACGTGACGACGACGACCGATCCGCCGCCGCCGCCGCCGCCGCCGCCGTCGTTGGCGGGGGCCGGGCCGGTCGTTCCGCGCGCCGTGATGGTGCCCGTGCCGCTGGTCGCGGCGGCGCGAATCAGGACGATGCCGCCGCCGACCCCGCCCGAGGACTGCGAGGCGCTGGAGTCGTTGCGCGACCCGGCACCGCCGCCGCCGCCGAGGATGAGGCGGTCGACGACGGCCATCGGCAATGCGATCCCCGCCAGGCCGCCGCGCGAGAGCACGCCGCTCGGATAGGTCGGGCTCCAATTGAAGCCGCCCAGTCCCCCGGCGCCGCCGTTGCCGCCGCCGCCGCCGCCGGTGTTCTGATCGTTCGCGCTCGGGAGAACGTCCGTGCCGCCGCCGCCGGCGTTGCCCGGCGCGCCCCTGGCCGTGTCGCCGTCGGGATAGCCCTGCGCGCCGGTGTTGACGTTGGCGCTGCCGTTCCAGAGATACTGCGGCGTCCCAGCCACGCCCTCGCCCTTGATGCCGTGCGCGTTGCGGCTGCCGAGGTTGACGTAGTCGGTGTTGGCGGTGCTGGCGCTGCCGCCCAACGCGCGTCCCTGTCCACCGCGGAAGCCGACGCCGTCGAGCGAGACCGTTCCGCCCAGGGTGAGCGTCGCGCTCACGTCGATGGCCAGGATGCCGCCGACGGTGCCCTGCCAGGCCAGCGCGGTGAGGGTGCTGCTCAGGGTGGCGGTGGTGTACTGCGGGACGCGCACCACCTGGAAGCGGCGCTGGCCGCTGGTCGCGGTCGCATCGGCGTTGAAGTACGAGTTGACCAGGCCGCTGCCGATCAGCGCCCCCTGTATGGTCAGGGTCCCGCCCGCGGCGCCGACGCTATTGGTGGCGACGACATACTCATACAATCCGGAATTGCCCAGGCTGGTGGAGCCGGCGCCGGTCGATCCGTCGCCATAGGTGCTGTCGTTCGACGAATCGATGCTGGCGTCCTGCATCTGGATCACGACCAACATGTCGCCGGGCGTGATGGTGACCGCAGCGCCGGAGCGCGCGCCCACGGTGAGCGACGTGGCGCCGCCCGCGACCGAGGCGGTGCCCGGCCAGTAGCCGTTGATCGTCCCGCTCAGCGTACCGCCGGCGCCGTCCTTGCCGGGGCTGGCGCAGACCGGCGTCGCGGTTGGTGTCTGGGTCGCGGTGCTGCTCGCTGTGCGCGTCTGCGTCACCGTCGGGGTGTGGGTCGGTGTGCCGGCCGGCGCTCCCCGGTAGGTGGCGATCACCGCCGCCCATTGACGGCTCGCCGAGTTGCTGCCATCGGCGGCATAGCCGCCCGTCGCCGCAACGATCCGGTATTCGGGATTGATGGTCACGTTCGATCCGGTCGTGCCGCCGGTCGTGCCGGCCTCCGCCAGCAGAGTGTATCCGGCGCCCGCAGTGAAGGTGTCGGTGACCGGTCCCTCGATTCCCATGGCCCCGATCAGAAGCTCGTCCGCCTGGCTGGTTGTCGGTGCGCTGCCCGAGGCGGGGGAGGCGCTGTCGCCGGTCTGAGTGCTGATCTGATCGAGGGTGCCGCTGGCGAGCAGGCCGGAGAACTCGCTGCCGCTCAGCGCCCGCGCGGTGACCGAGGGATGGGTGACGGTGATGACGTTGCCGCTGGCCAACGCGGCGACCCCGTGGGCGCTGAGGATGACGGTGCGAACGTCGCCCGCGTTGGTGACGTCGGCGTCGACGGCATACGTGTTGCCGGCGCCATCAGTCGCACTGACCGCGCCAGCCGCGGCGTCCATCGTCAGGGCGAGAATGACGCTGTTGCCGCTGCTCACCCCGCCGGCGGGCACGGTCAGCGAGATCGCGGTACCGGCCGACTTCACCTGCTCGGTGTCGATGCTCTGGACGACGCTGATCGCGGCCTGCGCCTGCGTCGCCAGCACGGCACCCAGGGCGGCCGCCAGCAGGGCGCGCCGCCAGGTCGGGACGTGGGGGGCCCGACAGCGGCGATCCTGCGGCCGGACGCCCGCCCGCCGACCTGTTCGCCGCCCATGTAGGATCCGAAGCCGCATCTAGTCCACGTGTCGAACAGGGCGCCCGGCCGCCATCGGCCGGTGTCACGTGAACTGGACGACCAGCACCCGCCTGTGCAGTCTGCGTGCCATGCAACATGCGGACTGGAGAGCGGCGGCGAAGCATTGTCGGAACACGTCAGACCGTCAGGTACGTGACGCGGCGCCACCCAGGGAATACTCGTTCAGTGGGTTGCGGCGAGCAGGCGCGTGCCAGGCGCTGCGGCAGGTCTCAGCGGCCGCGCCAGCGTGGGGCGCGCTTCTCGACGAACGCGCGCTGCGCTTCGCGGGCGTCCTCGGTGCGGCGCAGCGGCTTGCCGAGCTCCTCCTGGCGGCGGTAGGCGTCGGCCAGGGGCATGGACAGCAGCTCGCGCACGCCGGCGCGGGTGGCGCGGACGGCGAGTGGCGCGTTGGCGGCGATCGCGTCGGCGGCGGCGAGCGCGGTCGGCAGCAGGGCGTCGGCGTCGACGACCTGGTTGATCAGCCCGATCGCCAGGGCGCGCGCGGCGTCGATCGGGCGGGCGGTGAGCAGCAGATCGTGGGCGTGCACCCAGGCAATCTGGCGCGCCAGCAGGACCGCGGCGTTGCCGGTCGGGAAGAGGCCGAGGGCGACTTCCTCGAGCGCGAACGTGGCGTGTGGCACGGCGTAGCGCAGCTCGGACGCCAGCATGAGGTCGAAGCCGCCGGCGCGCGCGTGGCCGTTGATGGCACAGACCAGCGGCACCCCGAGGTCGAACCCGGCCAGCGTCGCGGTGCCGACACTGCGCAGGCCTTCGAACGCCTCGGGGTCGATCTGTTCGCCGCGCGCCAGCGCCTGCGCCACCGGGATGGTGGCGCGCATGTCCATGCCGGCACAGAAGACGCGTGGCCCGGCGCCGGTCAGCACGGCGCAGCGGATCGACGCGTCGCCGGCGATGCGCCGCCAGGCCGCCGCCAGCTCGCGCAGCATGGCGGGGTCGAGCGCGTTGGCCTGCTGCGGCCGATCGAGGGTGATCAGCGCGACGTGGGGATGCGCGTCGGGTTGTTCGAAGCGGATCGGCATGGGGAAAACGTTTGGCGTTTGGCGTTGGGCGTTCCGCGTTCGGATTCAGATCCACGCGCAGCGCCCAACGCCAAACGCGCAACGTCTCTCAGCGCCGCGTGCCCCACGTATTCCAGTGCGTCATCTGCGTCGCCGGCAGGCGCTTGGCGGGCTTGAAGTCGGTGCCGGTGAAATGCGCCACCGGGAAGAGGGCGGTCTGGGTGACGGTGGCGGGAATGCCGAGCAGCGCGGCGGCGTCGGCTTCGAACATCAGGTGCAGGGTCGTCCACGCGGTGCCGAGGCCGCGGGCGCGCAGGGCGAGCATGAACGACCAGGCGGCGGGCAGGATCGATCCATAGATCGACGCCTGGCCGAGCACGCCGCCGTTCTCGACCCGGCCCTCGATGCACGGGATGACCATGACCGGCGCCTCGTGCATGTGCTGGGCGAGATAGGCGGCCGAGTCGATGATGCGCTGCGTCTGGGCGAAGCGCGGATCGTCCTCGGGGATGTCCGGGCGCAGGCCGCTGGCGTTGGAGTAGAGCTCGAAGCCGCGCCGGTACAGATCGGCCAGGCCGCGCCGCTTGGCGGCGTCGGTGACGACGACGAAGCTCCAGCCCTGCGTGTTCGAGCCGGTCGGCGCCTGGAGGGCGATGGCGATGCAGCGCTCGATCACGGCCGCATCGACCGGCTGGGTGAAGTCGAGTCGCTTGCGGACGGAGCGGGTGCTGCACAACAGATGATCGACGGTGGCGAGATCCATGGACACTCCTCGGCGCGGCGGGATGGTCGACCCGTCTACTCGCTCGACCGACGCTTGTCGACTTGGCGCGCGCCGCCCTCACGCACCGACGGCGGCGGCCGCCGTCGGCTCGCCGGCCGGCAGGTGGATGGAGAAGGTCGTGCCGCGGCCGACGGTGCTCTCGACGGCGATCTCGCCCTGGTGGGCGTGGACCAGCGACTGGGCGATGTAGAGGCCGAGGCCGACGCCCTCGCGCGGTTGTCGGGTCATGCCGCGCCGGTAGATCTGGAAGACCGTGTCGACCTCCTCCGGCGGGATGCCGATGCCGGTGTCGGTCACCTGCAGCAGGGCGCTGTCGCCGCTCGCTTGCGCCCGGATGACGATCGCGCCGCCGTCGGGCGTGAATTTGAGGGCGTTGTGCAGCAGGTTGGTCAGCACCCGTTCGAGCGCCATCATATCGGCCTGGATGACGCCGAGCGTCGGGTCGAGCTCGGTGGTGAGCGCGACCGACTGGCGCGCGGCCTGACCGTGATACTGGGCGACGACGGCCTCGACCACGTCGGCGAGGCGCAGCGGCTTGCGGTTGAGCGCCAGGCTGCCGCTCTCGATCTGGGTCAGGTTGAGGTAGTTCGCCACCAGGGCCAGCACGGTGTTGGCGTTGGCCTGCATGCGCGTCACCAGCTCGCTCTGATCGTCGGTGAGCGGCCCGATCTCGCCGAGCAGCTCGGTGAAGCCGAGCACGATGGCGAGCGGGTTCTTGATGTCGTGCGTCAACATGGCGAGGAACGTCTGGCGCTGCCGGCCGAGCTCGCGCTGGGCGCTGACGTCGTGCGCCACGCTGAGGATCGCCGGCTGTCCTTCGAAGTGCATGCGCCGGCGGTTGACCTCCACCGCCACCTGGCGTCCGCTGCGCGCCACGTAGACGGTCTCGGCACGCGGCCCGTTGGGCACCGCCGCGGGCCCGTCGTCGGCGCCGGCGAGCTCGAAGTCGCGCAGGCTGCGGCCGATCAACTCGTGCGCCGGCCATTCCAGTTGTTCGGCGCCGGTGCGGTTGATGTGGCGGATGACGCCGTCCTCGTCGTGCACGACGACGATCTCCGGGATGGCCTCGAACAGCGAGCGCCAGCGCGCCTCGGAATCGCGCAGCGCCCGGCCGCGCTCCTCGAGTAGCTCTTCGATGCGCAGCAGCGAGCGTTGGCGGCGCACCTTCGCACACAGGCTGAGCAGGCGCTCGACGTCGGCGGGGGCGGCGACGCTGCCGTCGGCGCCGTAGCGCGCCAGGCGCAGCCCCTCGGGCTGGCCCACGTCGCTGCAGATCGCGAAGGCGACGGTGCGCGAGCCCGGCCGTTTGATCTCGGCCAGCACCGCGGCGGCGGGCGGATCGGTGAGCCGGTCGTCGATCACCGCGACGTCGGGGTGGCGGGCGTGCCACAGGCGCAGCGCCTCGGCGCCGCCCGAGGCGATGTCGGTGACGTACCCCTTGGCGGCGAACGCCGCGCGCACGCGCTCGGCCTCGGCTGCGTCGCCGTGGACGACCAGCACGCGCGGCGTCGGCTCCGGGTGCCGCCCGGCGAGCAGGGCGCGCGCATAGTCCTGCAGGGCCGACGGAGCGAACGGGGCGGCGAGAAAGGCGTTGGCGCCGAGGTCGAGGCTGAGCTGCTCGGCGTCGCTGCCCGAAAACGTCGCCGAGACCACCAGGATCGGAATGGCGTTGAACGCCGCGTATTCGGGCGAGCGCAGGAGCTGACAGAATTGCCAGCCGTCGATGCCCGGCATGTGCAGGTCGGTGACGATGAGATCGGCCGGGCTGGCCGCCAGGGCGGTGAGCGCCTCCTCGACGCCGCCGCAGCCGCGCGGCTGCAGGCCAGCCTTGTCGAGGACGGCGCCGATCAGGCGTACCTGCGACGGATCGTCGTTGACGATCAAGGCCGTCGGACGTTCGCTCATCGCTCCTCGTGCTGCGGTGCGGGCGGAATCTTATGGGGGCCGGTGCCGGGTGTAAAGGATGTTTCCTGGCCAGGTGACCGGCGGTCCTGCGATCAGGGGCGCCGCCCGTAGCGTCGCGCGCCGGCGGTGCGCTAGAGTCCAGCCGATGGCAGTCGAGCGGGGGATCATACCGCCGGGCGACGGCAGCGAAGCGACGGCGTTGCTCGCCCTGCGGCTGCGCTTTCTGTTGCTCATTTCGCCCCTGCCGGTCCTGCTCTTCGCCCTGGCCGACGTCTACCTGGCGCGACCGGACGAGGTCGCCGCCCTCTATGCGATGAAGATGGCGGCGCTGGGGATCGCCGCGGTCGGCTTCGTGGCGCTCGGCCGCGTACGCCGCCGCGCCGCGATCAGCGCCATCGGCCTCACCGCGATTGGCGCGCTGTATGCCGTCAGTACCGTCTCGGCGCTGATCGACGGCGACCGGCAGACCACGCCGCTGATCAACATCGCGGCCGCGCTCGTCACCGCCACGCTGCTGCCGTGGGGGCTCGGGCCGCAGCTGGTGGTCGTCCTCTTCGCGTTGGTGTCATGGGCCGCCACCATCGTGGGGACCGACGACTACGCCAACGTCATCAGCTATCCGGACGTCGGCCTGGTCATCGGGCTGGGCGTCTCGCTCTACGTCGCAGCGGAGTTCGAGCGCAGCCGCGCTGCCCTGGCGCTGCACGAGCAGGATCGCGATGCGGCGGAGGGCGCCGTGCGGCGCCTGAACGAAGAGCTCGAGGCGCGGGTCGTCGAGCGCACGGCGCAGCTCGAGCAGCTCAACCAGGCGCTGCAACAGCAGATGGTGGTGCGCGGCGCGGCCGAGGCCGGGCTGCGCGCCTCGGAGGCGGCGCTGGTGGCGCTGATCGAGAATGCCGACGACGCCATCTGGTCGATCGATCGCGACTACGAGATCAGCGCCTTCAACTCGGTGGTCACCCGCCGCTTTCAGGCGCTCTTTGGCCCGCATGTGCGGCTCGGGGCGAGCAACAACGATCCGCGCGTCCACGAGCACTGGGTGAAGGACTGGAAGGGCCACTACGATCGCGGCCTGGCCGGCGAGCGCTTCAGCGTCGAGCACACGGTGACCATGCCCGACGGCGAGAGCCACTACCTCACCTCCTTCAACCCCATCGTCGCCGATGGTCAGGTGCAGGGCCTGGCGATCTTCAGCGCCGACGTCACCGCCCGCAAGCAGGCGGAGGAGGCGGCGCGCCAGCGCCAGGCGGAGCTGACGCACGTGCTGCGCCTCAGCACGATGGGCGAGATGGCGTCGGGGCTGGCGCACGAGATCAATCAGCCGCTGGCGGCGATCGTCAACTATGCCCAGGGCTCGAGTCGCCGCCTGCGCAACGACGCGTCGGAGGTCGCCGCGGTGCTGCCGGTGGTCGACGCCATCGCCGCCGAGGCGCTGCGCGCCGGCGAGATCATTCGCCGGCTGCGCAACATGGTGCGCAAAGAGGCGCCACGCCAGGACTGGTTCGATCTCAACGCGCTGGTGGTCGAAACGCTGCATCTGCTCGAGCCCGAGGCGCGCCAGCGGGGCGTGCTGCTGCGCACCGAGCTGGCCCCGGACCTGCCGGCGGTGATGGGCGACAGCATCCAGATCGAGCAGGTGCTGCTCAACCTGGTGCGCAATGCCATCGAGGCGCTCGCCGACGTCAGCGGCCGCAGCGAGGTGCTCGTCGTCGCGCGCCTGGTCAGCGGCGAGGCGCTCGAGCTGTCGGTGCGCGACACCGGCCCGGGGCTGCCGGCAGACGCCCCCGATCGCGTCTTCGATGCCTTCTTCTCGACCAAGAGCGGCGGCCTCGGCATGGGGCTGTCGATCAGCCGCACGATCGTCGAGGCGCACCACGGTCGCCTGTGGGCCACGCCCAACGCCGAGGGGGGTACGACGTTCCGGCTCACCCTGCCGATCGCCGAGCCGGCGCTCGCGGCGGCCGGCGGCTCGCGCTAGTGTCCCGTCCCCGAAGTTCGCTACCTATCT
>JBOHWA010000686.1:0-5301 GCA_050735855.1 Binatia bacterium | reverse complement strand
GGACCGGCGCCCTCCAGGGGGATTTGTCTTGCGTGGTGTGCGGCGGCGGCAGTAAGGGTCGCACAGTATCTCATCAGCAAGGGGGGCTACGATGCTGCGACGCATTGTGGGGGCATGGATCGTCCTGTGCGTCCTGCCGGTTGGCGCGAGCGCACAGTTCGTCGCCGAGCAGGTCACGCTCGGCAACGCCGCGACGCGGCTCTTCCAGGGCACCGATGCCGACGGCGGCATCGGCGACTGGTACCTGTCCAACGGGGTGGTCGAAGCGATCATCGACGACGTCGGCCCGCAGGCCGATCTGGTCGGTCTGCTCGGCCCGGCCGCGCCGCCCAAGTCGAGCGAGGCCGCCTTCACCGGCGGCGCGCTGATCGACGTCGGCCGCGTCGGCGCCGACAGCGACCAGTTGGCGCAGATGTTCACCGTCGGCGGCCTGAGTACCAGCAACTTCATCCTGTACGACAGCGTCGGCGTGGTCGCCGGCAGCAGCAGCGCCACGGTCAGCGTGTCGGGCGGCCTGCGTGGCTTCGACGGCGGCGCCAACCCCATCCCGCCGAGCCAGCTGCCGGTGGTGACCGAGTACACGGCCAGCGGCAGCGACCCGTACATCACCATTCGCAGTACGGTCACCAACACCCATCCGACCTTCACCGCCAGCGGGCTGGGCGGCTTTCTCGACGCGTTCATCTGGGTCACGCGCGGCATCGTGCCGTTCTCGCCGCTGCCCAACCGCGGCTTCACGCACGCCGCGCTTGACTTCAACAACCTTGGCTTCGCGCTCGAGCTGCCGACCTTCTCCGCCGGGCCGGGCAACGTCTCGCCCGCCTACGGGGTCATCGATCCACCCAGCGGGCGCACCGCCGGCGAGGTCGCCTACGGTCTGCTCGGCGAGACGCTCAGCGTCGATCAGGACGGCCCGGGCCCCAACCCCCCGGTGGTCACGACGGTCAACACCCTCTTCGGCGTCAGCAGCAATCTGATCACCGGGCTCGGCAATCTGCCCGCCGGCGGCCTGAGCGCCGGCGGCATCCTGCAGTACACGCGGCGGCTGTACGTCGGGACGCGCAACGACGTCGCCAGCGTCGCCAACGACATGATCGGCGTGCTCGCCGCGCGGCAGAGCTACGCCACCGGCACGATCTCGGGCAACGTCGACGCCAACGACACCGCCAATCTGGTGGCGAGCATCATCGCCACCCGCACCGGCGGTCCGACCATCCCCGGGCTGGCGACCGGCGCGCCGGTCAACCAGGTGCGCACCGATGCCAGCGGCGCCTTCAGCGGCGTCGTGCTCCCGGTCGGCACCTATGATCTCTCGGTGCGCGCCGCCGAGCGCGATGCGGTGACCGTCAGCGGCGTGGTGGTCAACGCGGCGGCGGACACCGCGGTCAGCGTGCCGCCGCTCAGCGGGCTCGGCACGCTGGTGCTGACGGCGCGCGAGCGGCAGAACGGGCCCGACCCGTTGGTCCCGGCGAAGATCACGATCAAGGGCATCGGCAGCACACCCGACCCGGTGCTGCGGCGCGACGTCGACGCCTTCGCCCTGCAGCCCTCAGGCCCGCCGCAGGACATCATGCCCGAGACCTTCGCCGGCGGTCCCGGCCAGCGCAACCAGGTCCTGCTCGCCGACGGCGATGCGACCGTGCAGTTGCGCCCCGGCCGCTACACACTGTACGCCTCGCGCGGCCCGGAGTACGCCATCGCCAAGCGGCGGGTGCGGGTGCGCGAGGGCCGCACCCACAACCGCAAGTTCACCCTGCGGCGCATCGTCGACACCACCGACTTCCTGTCGGCCGACTTCCATATCCACTCGGCCCGCAGCCTCGACACCTCGCCGCCGCTGATCGATCGCGTCGCCTCGTTCGCCGGCGAAGGGCTCGAGGTCATGGTCAGCACCGACCACGACTACCACCTCGACTACACCCCGATCATCGCCGGCCTCGGCATCGGCAACGTCATCACCTCGATCGTCGGCAACGAGATCACCACCTCGGTGCCCAATCCGCCGGCCTTCCCCAACGCCGTCGGGCACCTCAATGCCTGGCCGCTGCTGGTCGACGTCGACGCGCCGCGCGACGGCTCGATCGACGACGAGTTCGTCGCCCCGAATTTCATCTACAGCCGGCTGCGCGACCAGGGCGCGCAGGTCATCCAGTACAACCACGTGCGCGCCGGCCTCTCCGGCCTGACCTCGATCGGCTTCTTCAACAACTTCGGCTACGATCCAGACCTGCCGATCGGCAGCCCGCCCAACAGCCTGCTGCTCGACACCGACGTCCTCGGCCCGGGCCTGTCGGGGGTGTCGAACCCGGACGGCTTCCGCAACATCGACTTCGACGTGCTCGAGGTCGGCAACGGCACCGACGTGCCGGGCTACATCGCGACCCGGCGCGACTGGTTCTCGCTGCTCAACCAGACCGACTTCGGCACCCTGCCCTTCATCCCCGGCACCGGCGTCTCCGATTCGCACCGCCTGATCGTCGAAGCGGCGGGCTACTTCCGCTCCTACGTCGGCAACAGCGGCGACAATCCGGCGGCGCTCAACGTCGTGCCGTTCAACAACAACATCAAGGCCGGCAACATGATGGCCACCACCGGCCCGTACATCAGCTTCTCGGTGCGCAACAGCGGCGGCAGCGTCGCCGGGCTCGGCCAGACGCTGGCCCCATCGAGCCCGACCCTGACGCTCGACATCCGTGTCCAGGCCGCGCACTGGATCCCGGTCGAGGAGGTGCGCGTCTACCAGAACGGCTTCCTCGCCCTCACCTTCGACGCCTCGACGACGCCGGCGGTGACGCCCGGCGGCAACGTGCGTTCGCAATCGAAGAACAAAGTGACGCGCTTCGACGCGTCGATCCCGCTGTCGATCGCGCAGGACTCCTACTTCGTCGTCGAAGCCGGCGCCGCGCTGAGCCCGCTGCCCGCCCCCGATGCCTTCGCCAGCCAGATCGTCCCAGGGCTGGTGCCGCTCGGTTTCACCAACCCGATCTTCGTCGACCTCGCCGGCGACGGCTTCGACCCGCCCGGGCTGCCGGTGATGGCGTCGCTGTCGGGCGACGAGGATCGCCCCGCCTTCGCACATCTGCGCCGCCTCGACGAGCCGCTGCTCGCCCAGGTCGGCCACTGGTGGGCGGACGCGCTCGGCTCAGCCCGCCGCTGGGGCCGCGCCGTCGCCGCCGATGGCGAGACCGAGGTCCTCACCGGGCGCGATCTCGAAGCGGACATCGAGCGCCGCCGCGCCATCCCGACCAACGATTACTTCCCGCTCTATCAGTTCCAGATTCCACCCGCCGCGGTCGAAGACGCCATTCGCCAGCTGCCGCCCGCCGATCAGCAGCGCCTGCGCGAGGAGCGAGCCCGATCCGCGCCGCAGTGAAGCACCTCGCGCTCGGCGCGCTGCTGGCCCTCGCAGCGGCCGCCGCGGCGCACGAGATCAGCCCCGACGAGGCGATGGCGCGCATCGGCGATCCCGCCGTGCGCGCCGCGTTCGACGTCACCGCGGTCGAGCGCAAGGCCGATCTGCCGCGCCTGCTGGTGGTGCGCGTCGGCCCCGGCTGGGCCGCGGTCTATCCCGAGCGCCGACGCGACGCGGCCGAGACCTGGTACCATCTGTGGCGCGACGCGGTGCCCGGCGGCATCGTCGCGATCGTCGACCGCGACGAGCAGTCGCTGGTCAACTTCGACGCCGCCGGCCTCGCCACCATGCACGACCCGGCGCCGCGCCCGACGGCACCCGACTGACAACGGGACGGCGCCCCGGGAGGATCCCTCCTCCGCGCGGGTTGATTTTTTATCACTGGATCAGTTATTGCGCGGCGGGGGTGGAAGACGTGCTGTCAATCGCAGGCGGGCGCCGGGGGGCGCTGAAGATTGCGATGCTCGCCGCGCTGGCCTCGGCGGCACTGGGGTGGTGCGGCGCGGCGCGCGGCGCGAACGTCGACGAAGGCGGCGACATCCAGATCGGGGTGCGCGCCTATACGGCAGCGCGCGTCGGCACCCAGGACACCGACATCGACATCATCGATCAGGCGCCGGATCGCGTCACCCAGCGCACCCTGACCTTCCCGGTGTCGGCCGCCGGCCACCTGCGCCAGAGCCGATTCTTCGCTGAGGCGACGCTGCAGCACGATCTCGACCGCCTGGTGAGCGAGGGCTTCGGGCCGCTCCGGCTGCTCAACGAGCTGCCCTTCAAACTGCGCAAGCTGCGTTATTTCCTCGCCTACCGCGGCCAATACGACGGCGTGTACGATTACGGTCCGGCGGAGTACCGCACGGCCTATCAGTACAGCAACAAGCTGCTCGTGCCCGACAGCCCATTTGGCGCCGCGCCTGACATCGGCGCCGACCGCCGGCGCCTGCGCGACATCGCCGGCCACCGCAACCAACTGTTCCAGGCGTACGTCGAGTTCGACGCCGGCGATCTCTTCGTGCGCTTCGGCCGACAGATTCTCGCCTGGGGCGAGACCGACGTCTTCCGTCTGCTCGACAACATCAACCCACTGGACAACAGCTTCGGCGGCTTCCTCGTGCCGCTCGACGAGCGGCGCGTGCCGATCGACATGCTGCGCACCAGCTATTTCTTCGGCGAGATCCCGTACACGCCATTCTATGAGGCGTACATCGAGGGCTTCGCCTCGATCGACAACGCGGTCGGCTTCGATCCAGGCATCCCGACCGGCTCGCCCTGGGCGCTGCCCAACAGCGTGCCGTCGGCCACCCAGCTGACCCTGATCGACAAGTCGCCACGCAATCTCGCCCACACGCGCGGTGGCGCGCAGTTCAAGTTCATCTCACCGGTGCCGGGGGTCGAGCAGGCGACGTTCTCGCTGGTCTACTACCAAACCTACGTCGACCTCCCCGCCGTGCAGGTGCAGACGCAGAATTTCCCGGCGCCGATCACCAGCGGCCCGGGCACCGGCTTCGTCGCCACCGCCACGCAGACCGCGCCAATCGTGCAGATCGCCGGCGCCACCGGCTCGACCGCGATCCCGCCCGAGTGGGCCCGCTGGCTGTTCCTCAGCGGCGAGCCGATCGTGCGCACCGAGCTGGCGTACTTCCACAACGAACCGCGCTGGTCGCAGTCGCAGCTCGATCCCTTCATCTTCGCCCTGCCCAGCAACGGCGTCCCCTGCCCGCGCGGCACGATCACACCGGCCGGCTTCTGCGCCGGGCCGCGCCGCACCGGCGATTCGTGGAACTTCGTCGTCGGTTTCGACACCCAGCAGGCCATCCGCTGGCTCAATCCGCACCAGTCGTTCTTCATCACGACCCAGTTCTTCTACAAGCACCTGCGCGGCGCGATCC
>JBOHWA010000685.1:0-1975 GCA_050735855.1 Binatia bacterium | reverse complement strand
GGCGGTGTCGCCACGCGCCGGCGCATGGCTCGGCGCGGCCGCTGCTGGGGCCGAAGCCGGGGCCGCCGCCACCGCCGCCGCCTCGGTGGTGTCGAGATCGAGATCGTCCTCGTCCCCGTCGTCCATGTCGAGCTCCGGCCCGGACGGTCCGCCGGCACCGAGGCCGAGCGCCTCGGGATCGAAGGGCGGGGGAACCGTGCCGCTCAGCGTCGTCAGCGCGATACCGATGGCGGCGGCGGCGCGCAGGCCACCGCCACGGCGCCGGCCGCGGCGCCGGCGGCGCTTCTTGCCGTCGCCGTTGGCTGCTGCGGCGCCATTGCCGTTGGCGTGCGCGGCGGCGGCGGCCGGTGCATCGGCGACGGCGACGCCGCCGGGCGCGACGGCGGCGACGACCTTCTCCGCCGGGATGCGCGCCTTCACCTCGAGCTCGATCTGGTGCGGCATCAGCGCATCGCGCAGATCGACCAGCAGCCGGCTGTCGTAGCGTTGCTCGAGGCGGGCCAGCTCGTCGCGTTTCTGATTGAGCAGGTAGAGCGCGACCGAGGGCGGCAGGGCGACGCGCAGGGTGGCGACGTCGCCGAGCGAGACGCGATTGTGGATCTTGCGCAGGGCGACCAGCGCGGCGGACTCGGTCGTGCGCACGGCGCCGTGGCCTTCGCACATCGGGCAGGCAGTATAGGTTGTCGCCATCGCCGCCGGGCGCATGCGCTGGCGTGAGATCTCCAGCAGGCCGAGGCGCGAGATGCGGCCCAGCTCGTGGCGCGCCTTGTCGGGCTTCATCGCGTCGCGCAGGGTGCGCTCCACTTCCTGGATGTGGCGCGCGTCGCGCATGTCGATGAAGTCGACGACGATGAGGCCGCCGATGTCGCGCAGGCGCATCTGGCGGGCGACCTCGTTGGCGGCCTCGACGTTGGTGCGGAAGGCGGTCTCCTCGGGGTTGGCGCTGCGCACCGACCCCCCGGAGTTGACGTCGATCGCGGTCAGCGCCTCGGTGCCGTCGACCACGATGCTGCCGCCCGAGCGCAGCGGCACGCGGCGCTTGAAGACCGTCTCGATCTGCGACTCGAGGTCGAAGGCCGAGAAGATCGGCTGCTCGCCGCGGTAGCAGTGGATCACGTGCTCCTTGCCGGGCATGACGTTCTGCAGGAACTCGCGGGCGCGCTGGAAGACCTCTTCGTTGTCGATGTGGATCTCGTCGATGTCGGGCGTGAAGAGGTCGCGGATGGTGCGCAGGACGATGTCCTGTTCGCGGTAGACCAGCGCCGGGGCGCGCTTGTGCTCGGCGGCCTGCTGCACGCTGCTCCACAGCCGCTGCAGGTAGGCCAGATCGCGCGACAGCTCGCCGGTCTCCTCGTCGAGCCCGGCGGCGGTGCGGACGATCAACCCGAAGCCTTCGGGCGGATTGAGGTCGGAGACCAGCTTGCGCAGCCGCTGGCGTTCGTCGCCCTCGATGCGGCGCGAGATGCCGGTGTCGTCCGAGCCCGGCAGCAACACCAGGTAGCGGCCCGGCAGCGAGTAGAAGGTCGTCAGCGTCGGCGGCTTGTTGGCGAACTGCTCCTTGGCGATCTGGACCAGGATCTCCTGGCCGGGCTTCAGGACGTCGCGGATGCGGCGGCGGCGGCGACCGGTTTCGTCGGCCACCGGCGCCGGCAGGTCGCCGTGGTTCTTGAAACAGATCTCGTCGAGCGGCAGGAACGCGTCGCGCTCGGCGCCGATGTCGACGAAGGCCGCCTCCAACGCCGGGTGGATGCGGTGGACGGTGCCTTTGTAGAGGTTGCCCTTGAGGTGTTCGCGGCTGAGCGACTCGATCTCAAACGATTCGAGTACGCGGTCCTTGATGATTGCGACCCGACTCTCCTCGGAGTGGGTCACGTTGATCAGCATGATCTTCGGCATGAAATCTCCTCCTGCCGTCGCGCTCGGGGAGGCGCTGGGGGCGCGCGCGCGCGGCCGCGCGGGCGCGGCAGCGGAGGGT
>JBOHWA010000684.1:0-3334 GCA_050735855.1 Binatia bacterium | reverse complement strand
CCGCTTGAGGGTGGCGAGAAAGCGACGGTCGGCGTCGCTCAGCTCGGCGCGGTCGAGCAGGTCGGGGCGGCGCTCCCAGGTGCGGCGCAGCGCCTGTTCGCGGCGCCAGCGGGCGACGGCCTGGTGGTCGCCGGAGAGCAGGACGTCGGGCACCCGCACCGCGCGGAACTCGGGCGGGCGGGTGTACTGGGGGAACTCGAGCAGGCCGGCGCCGAAGGACTCCTCCTCCGCCGACTGCGCGCAGCCGAGCACGCCGGGGACCAGGCGGGCCACCGCGTCGATCACCACCACCGCGGCGATCTCGCCGCCGGAGACGATGTAGTCGCCGATCGACAGCTCCTCGTCGACCGCGGCGCGCACGCGCTCGTCGACCCCTTCGTAGCGCCCGCACACCAGGGCCAGCGCCGCATGCTGCGCCAGCGCTTCGGCGCGCGCCTGGCTGAGCGGCGCGCCCTGCGGGCAGAGCAGGACGCGGTGCGGCCGGTCGGCGCCCGCGCCGGTCGCCTCGATCGCCGCCGTCAGCGGCTCGGGCTTCATCACCATGCCCTGGCCGCCGCCGTACGGCGTGTCGTCGGTGACGCGGTGCTTATCGGTGGCGTAGTCGCGGATGTTGTAGAAGGAGAAGGCCAGCGCGCCGCGCTCCCGGCCCTTCTTGAGCATCGTCGCCTCGATGACCGAGGTGAAGAGCTCGGGGAAGAGCGTCACGACGTGGAAGTGCATCATGCGTCGAGCAGGCCGGGCAGCGGGTGTACGACGATCGTCCGCGTCGTCGTGTCGAGCTCAGCGATGACGTCGGCCACCAGCGGGATCAACACCTCGCGTGCGCCATCGCGCACGACGCAGACGTCGTTGCTGCCGGTGACGATCACCTCGCGCACCGTGCCGAGCGCGGTCCCCGCCGTGGTGCGCACGGCACAGCCGATCAGGTCGACGTGGTAGACCGCCGTCGGGCCGGCCGGTGGCAGGTCGGCGCGCGCGACGGCGACGGTACAGCCGATCAGTGCCTCGGCGCCGTCGGCAGTGGTGACGCCGTCGAACTGCACCAGCAGGAACTGCTTGTGCGGTCGCGAGGCGACGACGCGGCGTCGCTGCGGCGCCGCAGGCGGGCGCAGCAACAGCAGAGCGGGCAGCGCCGTGATCGCCGACATGTCCGGATTGTGCGGCTTCAGCCGCACCTCACCGCGGATACCGTGGCGGTTGACGATGCGGCCCAGCTCGATCAGCGGCTCGGCAGCGGGGGGGGCGGCCGTCTCCGGCGTACGCCCAGCGGGGCTCATCGCGCCCGCTTACTGGTCCTCGACGATCTCGAGGACGACCTTGCGGTTGGTTCTCGACGCCGCGGCGTTGAGAATGGTGCGGATCGACTTCGCGGTGCGACCCTGCTTACCGATGATCCGCCCAAGGTCTTCCTTCGCTACTCTCAGTTCCAGCACGGACGCCGTATCCCCGATCGTCTCTTTCACTTCGACCGCATCGGGGTTGTTGACCAGTTGGCGTGCCAGGTACTGGACCAGTTCTTTCATGCAGGGTCTCCAGGGGGATTGTCAGGCGCAGGCGCCGCGGTCAGGACGCCGCTCTGCTTGATCAACTGTGCCACCGTCGGACTCGGCTTGGCGCCGCGCTTCAGCCACTCGGCCAGCCGTTCAGCCTTGAGCTCGATGCGCTTGGGCTTCTGCCGCGGATCGTACAAGCCGAGTTGCTCGAGGCGGCTGCCGTCGCCGGCGTAACGGCGGTCAGTAACCACGATGCGATAGAAGGGGTTTTTCTTGCCGCCGTGACGGGCGAGCCGGATGACTGCTGACATGATTCGAACCTACTCCTCTCCTGGGGGTTTACAATCTATCCCAGTCCGGGCGGCATGCCTTTTCCGGCAAAGCGCGCCATGTGTTTCATCATCTTCTTGGTCTGCTGAAACTGCTTGAGAAATCGATTCACATCGGCGACCGAGACGCCGCTGCCGAGGGCGATGCGGCGCCGCCGGCTGCCGTTGAGGATGGCGGCGTTCTCGCGCTCTTCGTTGGTCATCGAGTTGATGATCGCTTCGGTGCGCTTGAGCTCGACCTCGGCGCCGGACATGTCCATGCCCTTGGTCATCTTCTTCATCCCGGGGATCATGTTCAGCAGATCGCCGACCGCGCCCATCTTGCGCACGGCGCGCAGCTGATCGCGGAAATCCTCCAGGGTGAACTCGTTGCGGCGCAGCTTGCGCTGCAGCTTGAGCGCTTCCTTCTCGTCGTAGGCCTGCTCGGCGCGCTCGATCAGCGTCAGCACGTCGCCCATGCCGAGAATGCGCTGCGCCATCCGGTCGGGGTGGAAGACCTCCAGGGCGTCGAGCTTCTCGCCCGTGCCGGCGAACAGCACCGGCGCACCGGTGACGGCACGGATCGACAGCGCCGCGCCGCCGCGCGCGTCGCCATCGAGCTTGGTCATGATCACACCGCTCAGCGGCACGCTCTTGTTGAAGCCGGTGGCAACGTTGACGGCGTCCTGGCCGGTCATCGCGTCGACCACCAGCACGGTCTGATGCGGCGCCACCGCGGCGCGGATGCGCTCGAGCTCGGCCATCAGCTCGTCGTCGACCTGCAGACGGCCGGCGGTGTCGAGCAGCACGACGTCGCAGGCGCGGTTCTTCGCCGCCTCGACCCCCTCGCGACAGATCGCCACGGGATCCGCGCCGGCGGCGGTCGGATGGACCGGGATGCCGAGCTGCCCGGCGATCACCGTGAGCTGCTCGACGGCGGCCGGACGATAGACGTCGGCCGGGACGAGGTACGGATTGCGGCCCCGTTGGGACTTCAGATACTGCGCCAGCTTGCCGGCGGTCGTCGTCTTGCCGGCGCCATTGAGGCCGACCAACATCACCACGACCGGCGGTGTCGCGCCGAGGTCGATCTCGGTGGCGCGCTCGCCCATCAGGTGGGTGAGCTCGGCGCGCACGATCTTGATGAACTGCTGCTCGGGCGTCAGGCTGGCGAGTACGTCCTGGCCGAGCGCCTGGGTGCGCACCCGGTCGGTGAAATCGCGCACCACCTCGAGCTGGACGTCGGCCTCGAGCAGGGCCAGGCGCACCTCGCGGACAGCGTCCTCGATGTTGCGCTCGGTGATCTTGCCGTGCCCGCGCAGCCGCTTAACGGTCTGCTCGAGCTTGTCGCTGAGCGAATCAAACATGCGGGGAATGGGGCTCGGGCGCCGGGCGCAGCCGAATCCGGGACCCTAACCGAATCGGTTCCCGACTGTCAACGCTGTTGGGCGCTCGGTAGTGTCTGTTTTGGGGTCGGGTCAGCCTCGCCGTGGTCCACCTTGCCGGCGAGCGGCAGCCTGGTGGAGGGCGCCG
>JBOHWA010000683.1:0-4600 GCA_050735855.1 Binatia bacterium | reverse complement strand
CCACCTCACCGTGCTCGCCGCCGCCCTGCTCACCGCCACCGCGGCGCTCGACGATCCCGGCGGCCCGGCCCGCGACGCGCTGGCCAGCTTCCACGCCGCCGTGCGCGCGGCCGGCGGGCACGCGCCGCTGTCTGACCTGCTCGGCGCCATCGTGCTCGCCCACGTCAGGGCGACGCTGGCGACGATCCCGGCGCGGCACTGACCATGGGCGCACTGTCGATCGTCGCCTACCGGCACGACCCCGCGCTGGGCGGCAGCCTGCCGCACATGCGGAAGCCCGCCACTCAGCGTCGTTGGGACGTGTTCTTGAAGGCGTTCGAGGGGCTGCCGCTCGCGCCTGGTGAGCTGGTGATGTTTCAGCAGATGAGCGGACGCACGACCCCGCGCCCTGGCGGCTACTCCGAGGGGGTCGCCGTCGTCGCTCGCCAGGCAGGGAAGGATGACACCTGTTCCGACACGATCAACGCGGACGCGGTCGGGACCATCATCAGCGGCGTGAACGTCGACGGGCAATTCAGCGTCGCCGTCGCGCAGGACCACCGCAGCAGCGTCCGCACCATCTTTCACCGGCTGTCGGCGCCGTGGCGCACCATCCCGATGCTTCGGCAGCACGTCGTCGCGTTCCGGTCGGAGTCGTTCGAGTTGGACAACGGCCTGACCGTGGTCGCGATGCCGTGTCGTCCCGCCGCGCCGCGCGGCCTACGCGTCCGCGTCTTCGTGATGAACGAAACGGACCACTATCAAAACTCTGAGGGCAACCCGGTCGACTTCGCGATGCGGCGCGCGGCGCTCCCGACGACGGCGACGACGGGCGGCAAGCTGCTGATTGTCAGTAGTCCGTTTCTCTCGACCGGCCTGCTCGGCACGCTGCACGCAAAGCACTGGGGCCGCGCCGACAGCCCGACGCTCGTCATCCAGGGCAGCGCGC
Source organism: Binatia bacterium (assembly GCA_050735855.1). Classification (GTDB taxonomy): domain Bacteria; phylum Desulfobacterota; class Binatia; order HRBIN30; family CADEER01; genus JBOHWA01. The sequence continues at coordinate 3,672 of JBOHWA010000683.1, read as the reverse complement.
CGGACTTCAACCCCACACTGCCGGCCGACTACCTGCAGAAGATGAAGGACGACGATCCCGACAGCTATGCGACCGAGGTGCTGGGCGAGTTCTCGCGCGGCACCAGCACGCTGTTCGATGACGAGACCGTCGCGGCCTGCACGATGCCGGTTGCGGAGCGGCTGCCGGCGCCGGGGCGTCAGTATGTGGGCTCGTTCGACGCCAGCGGCGGTGCGCACGACGCCGCGGCCGGGAGCGTCGGGCATACCGAGGCGACCGGCGGTGTTGTCGATGCCGTGCGGCGTTGGCCGAGTCCGCATGATCCGAGCGCGGTGGTGGCGGAAGCGGCCGACTTTTTCCGGCGCTACGGCGTGCGGACCGTGCTGGCCGACCGATACGCGGGCAACTATCCGGTCAGCGAGTTCAAGCGCCACGGCATCACGCTCGAGCACTGCCCACTCGACCGCTCGGCCCTGTACTTGAACCTGTTGCCCCGTGCCCGCGCCGCCGCGGTGTGCTGGCCGAACGACGGCACGTTGCTCCGCGAGCTCCGCGGCTTGGTGCGCAAGCGGTCGGCGTTTGGCGGCAAGCAGAACGTAGATCACCGCCCTGGCGGTTTCGATGACGTCGCCGTGACCGTGGCCGGCGTCGTCTACCAACTGACCACCCCTCGCACCGTTCACGGCGGCGACCCCACCCGCGTCTTGGGAATCTGAGGAGAACCACATGGCTGACTTTGACCTTTCCATCCCGATGCCTGTCGACGGGCTCGAGGACACCCACCCCGACTACGATGCATCGCTCGAGAGCACGCAGCTCTGCCGCGACGTGATCGCCGGCGCCGACGCGATGCGCGCGGCCGGCGAGAAGTACGTCCCGGCCCTGGCCGGTGAGAAGCCGGCCGAGTACGTGGCGCGCTTGAAGATCGCCACGCCGGTCGACATCGCAGATCGCACGCTGGACGCCTACGCGGGCGCGTTGCTGCAGAAGCCACCCGCACTGACCCTGCCGAAGCAGATCGAAGCGCACCTCGACAATATCGACCTGGCCGGCACGCCGTATCCGGCGCTGCGGCAGATGATCGTCAGCGAGCGCCTGGAGGTGGGACGCGTCGGCGTGATGGTCGACTGGTCGGCGGAACAAAAGCGGCCGTTTGTGCGCCTCTTCGAGCACGAGCAGATTCGCAACTGGCAGTATCGCATCATCGATGGGCAACGCCTGCTGACGCAGCTGGTGCTGGCCGAGCAGATCGCCGTGCCGGGCCGGAGCGGCTTCGGCTCGGCGGTCTGTGAGCAGTACCGCGTGCTGGAGTTGAACGAAGCGGGCATCCTCGTTGTCCGCGTCTACCGCCGCGACGTCGACAGCAGCGCGGCGCCGGGTGCACGGGCTGGCACCAAACGCTTCATCGAGACCACCATCACGCCGACGGTGATGGGCAAGCCGTGGCGGGAGATCCCGTTCGTCGGCATCCCTGACATCACGCCACCAAAGGCTCCGCTGCTCGGTAATTGCCGCTTGGGGCTCGATTTTTGGAAATTGGCCATAGACCAGCGGCACGCCCTTCACGTCGGCGCCGCGGGCGCCCTGGTGGTCATCGGCGATGGGGAGCCCGAGACCCCGAAGGACTTCATGCTCGGCTGCACGCGTGGCAACCGGCTGGCGGCCGGCGCCGATGCGAAGTTCATCGGCTTCGAGTGCGGCGTCTTGGGCGAGATCGCCGCGGAGAAGACGGCGTTGGTTTCCCAGATGGCGCTGCTCGGCAGCCGCGCCTTGCTGGCGCCCAAGCGCGCAGCCGAGACCGCCGAGGCGATGGCGATCGGGCGCGAGTCGGAGAACGCGTCGCTCTCGACGATCAGCTACGGCCTGTCGCTCGGCCTGACGCGCATGTGGCGCTTCTATGCGCGCTGGATGGGCCTCGACCCGCGCGAGGTGTCCGAGGAGCTGAACCGCGACTTCGTCTCGCACAAGCTCACGCCGGACGAAGTCCGCGCCCAGATGGAGGCCGTGCAGGCCGGCTACATGTCCGAGGACACGTTCATTGAGAACCTCTACGCGGGGGAGGTCAGTCGAGATCTCGCCACCGAACGCGAGCGCCTGTCGGTGCAGGGCCCGCACGCCAACCCCGGCGACGGCGCCGAGCTCGCCGACGACGACGAAGAGACCGAAACCGAAACCGCCGCGGACGACTGACACGCGGCCTAACCGAAAGGACCGACATGATCAACCGACTGAAGGAACACCGGACTCGCCTGCGGAACATGCTCGCGGCGCTGGGCGCCATCCAGGGCGATCACCGCGCCGCTGCCGCGCGGGTCGACGAGAAGAACGCCGACACGGGGCACTACAAGTTCAGCGAGGCCGAAAGGCACGCCGAGCACCGGCGCCTGACCGGGTTGGCGATGACGAAGATGGAGCCGCTGGGCTTGCCCGACGCCTGGTCCGCCACGCGGAAGCTGCGCGACGAGGCCGCCACGTTCTACAGCAGCGATGCCATCCTCAGCCGCGCCCGCTTCGTGCCGCCCGCGGCCGGCGCCTCGACGACCGACACGCTGCTGACCGAGCTGCTCGAGCGGTTCAGCCGCTCCGAGGCACGCGACGAGTACAGCCGGCTGACGGACGCCGAGCTGGCGCTGCTGGTGTCGGCCGCGGCCGAGCGCGGCGACCTGGCGACGCTGCATGTGCTGAACCAGACCCACCAGCGCAACGTGCAGACCGGCGCGAACAACCTCGACACCAGCATGGCGCTGATCCAGGCGAAGGCGGCGCTGGCGCAGCTGCCGGAGCTGGTCGAAGCCGACGCGCTCGACACCGAGATCGACAGTTTGGCCGTCCAGCTGCAGGAAAAGCGCGACGCCGTCGCGGTCGGCAAGCCTGAGCAGCAGGCGAAGCTCGACGCGTGGCGCGCTGCCGCCGCCTAGCTTCCACATCGCGTGCGCTCCCCGCCGGAAACTCCACCCCCGGCCCGTGCCGCACGCGATGATCAACCGGCGCCGGCGTTGGGGAGCGGCGGCCGGCAACCCCTCACTCGAAAGGACAGACGATGACCGAGACCCCACCGAACGTTGCGCACGACGTCACTCGCCTCGAGCACGCCACCGGGCACCTCCTGGGGCAGCTGCAGGCGATGTTGGGCCAGCGCGGGACGTTCCCGCCCGACCACATCGACAGCGCCGCCTTTGGCCTGCTCGACGCCGCCCTGACGCTTGAGCGCAGCGTGCGCGCCGTCGCAGCCGCGCACATCACCGTCGCGGCAGCGGAGCCGCACTGATGTCCACCCGCACCGACCTGACCGCCGCCGCCAACACCGCCCTCAAGGCGTTGCACGGCACCGCCTACGCGCACTGCGTTGAGATGACCTTCGGCCTGAACGTGCGCGCTCGGCCTGGCGACCCGACCAAGCCCGACACGCACGTGATCTGGACCGGCCGCGGCGACCTCTCCAAGCTGCAAGTCTGGACGAGTATCGACGACGGCCGTACCTGGCAGCGCGTCGGGCGCAGCGGCGACTTCATCCCGTACCGCATCGTCAAGGGACCGGACGGCACGGTCATTCGCGAGGAGGGCCTGAAGATCGGCTCGCCGACCACGAATCGCACCGTGCGGGCGCGGCTCATCTTCGAGGACGGGGCGCCGGGTACGGTGGTCGACTCGTTCACGCTGCGGGTCGTGTACGAGGACGGCACGGTGGTCGAG
>JBOHWA010000682.1:0-3226 GCA_050735855.1 Binatia bacterium | reverse complement strand
GGACCGGCGCCCTCCAGTGGGGCGTGCGCGCGTCGCCCCCGATCGGAGCGTGGGCTGATGATGCTCGACCGTCTGGCTCGATTGCGCTAGACGATGGGATTGCGCGCCGTCGCGGCGCGATCGCACCACACGCCGTCGCACGGGCGGCGCTCATCCGGGTTTTCTCAAGCGAGGTCAGGCACATGGCGAGCACAGCGCAGGGTCCGACGGGTCAGCCCATCCGCATGGTGGGCGGCAAGCTGCAAGTTCCTGATAATCCGATCATTCCGTTCATCGAGGGCGACGGCACCGGGCCTGATATCTGGCGCGCCTCGCAGCGCGTCTTCGACGCGGCGGTCGACCAGGCGTCGGCCGGCAAGCGCCGCATCGCCTGGCGCGAGGTGCTGGCCGGCGAGAAGGCGTTCAACCAGACCAGCAACTGGCTGCCGGACGAGACCGTCGAGGCGTTCAGGACCTACCTGGTCGGCATCAAGGGCCCGCTGACCACGCCGATCGGCGGCGGCATCCGCTCGCTCAACGTCGCGCTGCGCCAGATGCTCGATCTCTACGTCTGCCTGCGCCCGGTGCGCTACTTCAAAGGCGTCCCCAGCCCGGTGCGCAAGCCCGAGGACGTCGACGTCGTCATCTTCCGCGAGAACACCGAGGACATCTACGCCGGCATCGAGTGGCCGGCCGGCAGCCCCGAGGTCAAGAAGCTCATCGCCTTCCTCGAGACCGAGATGAAGGTGAAGAACATCCGGTTCCCCAACACCAGCGGCATCGGCATCAAGCCGGTGTCCAGCGAGGGCACCGAGCGCCTGGTGCGCGCCGCGATCGAGTACGGCCTGCGCCAGCAGCGCCGCAGCCTGACCCTGGTGCACAAGGGCAACATCATGAAGTTCACCGAGGGCGCCTTCCGCGACTGGGGCTACGGCCTGGCGACGCGCGAGTTCCGCGACCAGGTGGTCACCGAGCGCGAGAGCTGGATCCTCGGCAACCGCGAGGCGACGCCGGGCATCTCGGTGGAGGCAAACGCGCGCGCCGTCGACCCGGGCTACGATCTGATGACCCCCGCCCAGCAGGCCGGCGTGCGGGCCGAGATCGAGACCGCGCTGACACTGTGGCCGACGCACGGCGACGGCCAGTGGAAGAAGAAGCTGATGGTGCGCGACGCGATCGCCGACATCACCCTGCAGCAGGTGCTCACGCGGCCGCGCGAGTTCGACATCGTCGCCACCATGAACCTCAACGGCGACTACCTCTCCGACGCGCTGGCCGCGCAGGTCGGCGGCATCGGCATCGCCCCCGGCGGCAACATCAACTACCAGTCCGGCCACGCCATCTTCGAGGCGACGCACGGCACGGCGCCGAAGTACGCCAACCTCGACAAGGTCAACCCCGGCTCGGTGATCCTCTCCGGCGAGATGATGTTCCGCTTCCTCGGCTGGGATGACGTCGCCGACCTGATCATCAAAGGGATGGACGGCGCCATCGGCGCCAAGACCGTCACCTACGACTTCCACCGCCTGATGGAGGGCGCGACGCTGCTCAAGTGCTCCGAGTTCGGTGAGGCGGTGGTCAAGCACATGTGAGCTTGCGCGCGACTGCGCGCCGCTACGATGCCAGCCCGAGCAAGAGATCGAACAACGGATCAAACGGATTGAACGGATTTCTGGTTGGTTCTCCGTACCATCCGTTCAATCCGCTAAATCCGTTGTTTGTCGTTCTGCTGCCTGCGCAAAGCCACCGGTCACGTACGTCCGATGCTCATCGCCGTCTGCATCAAACAAGTCCCCGCCATGTCGGAACTGCAGTTCGATCCGCAGACGCGCAGCCTGCGGCGCGAGGGTGTGCGCACCGAGGTGAGCTCGTTCGATCTGCGGGCGCTGTGCAAGGCGGTCGAGCTGCGGGCGGTGCACGGCGGCGAGGTGGTGGCGGTGACCATGGGACCGCCGCAGGCGCGCGAGGCGTTGGCGGAGTGCCTGGCGCTGGGCGCCGATCGGGCCCTGCACCTGTGCGACCGCGCCTTCGCCGGTGCCGATACTCTGGCGACGGCGCGGGCGCTGGCCGCGGCGCTGCGGCGCGAGGCGGTCGATCTGGTGTTGTGCGGACGCAACAGCGTCGACGCGGAGACCGGGCAGGTGGGCCCCGAGCTGGCCGAATTGCTCGACTGGCCCCAGGTCACGGTGGCGCGCCACCTGGCGGTCGACCCGGCCGCGCGCACGCTGCGCGCCGAGCGCGAGACCGACGAGGGTCTGGAGACCGTCGAGGCGCCGCTGCCGGCGGTGGTCACCGCCGCCGAGGATCTGGCCGCCGAGCGCTTCACCACCAAGTCCGAGCGCGAGGCGGCGCTGCGCAAGCCGGTGGCGCTGCTGACCGCCGGCGATCTCGGCCTCGCAGCCGAGCTGATCGGCGCCGCCGGGTCGCCGACCTGGGTGCTGGGGCTGGAAGCGGTCGAGGAACACCGCAGGCGCGAGCTGATCGAGGCGGCGTCGCCCGAGGCGGCGGTGGGGGTCTTGGTCGAGCGCCTGCTGGCGCACGGGCTGTTCGGCGAGTGGTCATCGGAGCACGCGGTGCGGCCAGCGGTTGTACCGGCGCGCGTGAGTCGCGCCAGGAGGCTGGACATCTTGGTGGTCGCGGAGCTGCGGCATCCGAGCGTCGCGACCGGTCCGGACCTTCCTTCATTCGCGGACGCTGATCCCAAGGTCCCTTCCCCCCTTGCGGGGGAAGGGACCCGCTAACTCCGCGCCACGATGCGATGGAGGGGCTGGATTCGAGCATCGCTCGGGGACACACCGCCTCGCCCCACCTGCGGCCGGTGACCTTCGAGCTGCTGCACAAAGCGGTCGAGCTGGCGGCCGCCATCGGCGGGCAGGTGTCGGTGTTGGTGGCAGGGAAGGGCGCGGGCGCGGAGGCTGACCTGCTCGCGGCGCACGGCGCCGACCGTGTCCTGCTCGCAGAGGGCGATGGATTTCTCGCCGGCACCGAGGCGTACACCGCGCTGCTTGCCGACGTGATCGCGGCCGAGCAACCCGGCCTGGTCATCCTCCCCTCGACCGTGTTCGGCCGCGATGTCGCCCCGCGCGTCGCGGCGCGGCTCGGCCTTGGGCTGACCGGCGAGTGCATCGATCTCACCCTCGACCCCGAGGGCCGCGTGCTGCAGCACAAGCCCGCCTTTGGCGGCAGCGTCGTGGCGTTGATCGCCTCGCGTACGCAGCCGGAGATGGCGACGGTGCGCCCCGGCATG
>JBOHWA010000681.1:0-3087 GCA_050735855.1 Binatia bacterium | reverse complement strand
GGCGGGGTGCCCATCGCCAGCCCGGCGCCGAGGGCCCGGCGCCCTCCAGGTGATTGACACGTCGGCGACACGCGCGCACAAGCACCGTACCGCTCGATTGCCCCGGAGGTTCCATGCCGCTCGATCCCCAAGCTCAAGCTCTGCTCGATCAGCTCGCTGCCATGGGCGGCAAGTCGCTGTCGTCGATGCCGGTCGCCGAGGCGCGGCAGATGATGGAGATGTTGTCGGCGATGCGCGGCAGCGAGGTGGCGATCGAGACGGTCGGCGATCGGCGGGTGCCCGGGCCGCGCGGCGACATCCCGGTGCGGGTGTATCAGCCCAAGGGCAGCGGCCTGCCGGTCCTGGTCTATTTTCACGGCGGCGGCTGGGTGCTCGGCGGGCTCGAGACGCACGACGGCGTCTGCCGGTCGCTGGCGGCCGGCGCCGGGTGCGCCGTGGTGTCGGTCGACTATCGCCTGGCGCCCGAGCACAAGTTCCCCGCCGCGGCGGAGGACTGCTACGCCGCGACGCAGTGGGTGGCGGCGCACGCCGCCGAGATCGGGGCCGACGCCAAGCGCCTGGCGGTCGGCGGCGACAGCGCCGGCGGCAACCTCGCTGCGGTGGTGGCGCAGATGGCGCGCGATCGCCAGGGGCCGTCGGTCATCTTCCAGCTGCTCGTCTATCCGGCCACCGACGCGGCCTTCGACACGCCCTCGTATCATGAGAACGCCGAGGGCTATCTGCTCACCACGCAGGACATGCGCTGGTTCTGGAACCACTACCTGAACAGCCCGGCCGACGCGGAGAACCCGATCGCCTCGCCGCTGCGCGCCCGCAGCCTCGCCGGCCTGCCGCCGGCGCTGGTGATCACCGCCGAGTTCGACCCGCTGCGCGACGAGGGCGAGCTGTACGGCCGCAGGCTCGACGATGCCGGTGTGCACACCAAGGTGTCGCGCTACGACGGCATGATCCACGGCTTCTTCGGCATGGGCATGCTGATCGACAAGGCCAAGGCGGCGGTGCAGGAAGCCGTCGGCACCCTGCGCCTGGCCTTCGCACGCCGCTGAGGCACAACGGAGTGAGTCGAACAGCGGACTGAGTCGAACAACGGATTTAGCGGATTGAACAGATTGTTCGGAGGAAGACTCGGCGGTCAGTTCGGTCCGCGCAGTCCGTTGTTCGCAATTCCCTGGCGCAAATCCGTTCAATCTGTTCAATCCGTTGTTGAAATCCCTGGTCGGAAATCCGTGCAACCGGTCGTTCGAATCCCCTGATGGATCTGTTGTCGCGCATCGCCACCTTCGTCGAGGACGTGCGCGAGATCCCGCACTTCAAGCGCATCGGCGATGCCCTCAGGCGCGCCGCGGCCGACGGCTTCCGCACCTGCGGCTATCTCATGCGCGAGCAGGCGGAGAAGATTCCGGACCGCATCCTGCTGCGCTTCGAGGAGGAGACGCTCACCTACGGCGCCTACAACCAGGGGGTGAACCGCTACGCCGATCTGGTGGCGCGCGCCGGCGCCAGCCGCGGCGAGGCGGTGGCGATCATGATGGAGAACTCGCCCGACTTCCTCATGGCGGAAGGGGCGATGGCCAAGCTGGGCACGATCGGCGCGCTGATCAACACCAACCTGCGCGGCGCCGCGCTGACGCACGTGCTGCGCGCCTCGACCGCCCGGCTGGTGCTCGCCGACGCGGCCTGCAGCGACGCCCTGCGCGAGCTCGGACCGCTCGAGGGGCTGACGGTTTACGCCGGCGCGCCGGCGGACGGATTGCGCGGCACGCCGTTCCGCTCCCTGGCCGAAGCGCTCGCTGCGGCGTCGGTCGCCGAGCCCGACATCCCCGACGTCACGGTGTCGGACGTGATGATGTACATCTACACCTCGGGCACCACCGGCTATCCGAAGCCGACCATCATCCGCCATTCCCGCTTCACCATGGGCGGCATGTCGCTGGGCATCATCCTCGACCTGGAGATGGATGACTGCTCCTACGCGCCGACGCCGCTCTACCACGGCTACTCGAACTTCGTCGGCTTCGCCCCCGCGCTGCACCACGGCGCCGCGTTCGCCTCGCGGCGTCGCTTCTCCGCCCGCCACTTCGTCGACGACGTGCAACGCCACGGCGCGACGCACTTCATGTACGTCGGCGAGCTGTGCCGCTATCTCCTGCGCCAGCCGCCGAGCCCGCGCGACCGCGCCCACAGCCTGCGCATCGCCACCGGGCCGGGGCTGCGGCCGGACATCTGGACGGCGTTCGTCGAGCGCTTCGGCATCGACCGCGTGATCGAAACCTACGGCCAGACCGAGGCCAACCTGAGCCTGATGAACCGCCGCGGCCGGGTCGGCTCGGTCGGCCGCTCGGCGCCCTTCACGCACGGCCAGCTGAAGCTGGTGCAGTACGACCACGACACCCAACTGCCGCGCCGCGGGGCCGACGGCTGTATGATCGAATGCCGGCCGGGCGAGGTCGGCGAGCTGCTCAGCGTCGTGGCGCAGAACACCACCATGAGCTTCGACGGCTACGTCGACCGCGCCGCCAACGAGAGCAAGCTGCTGCACGACTGCTTCGCCGCCGGCGATTGCTACCTGCGCACCGGCGATCTGCTGCGCCGCGACCGCGCCGGCTACTACTACTTCGTCGACCGCGTCGGCGACACCTTCCGCTGGAAGGGCGAGAACGTCGCCACCGCCGAGGTCGCCGAGCTGCTCAACGGCGCCCCGGGGGTCAGCGAGACCGCCGTCTACGGCGTGCGCATTCCGCACACCGACGGCCGCGCCGGCATGGCCCTGGTGGTGCTCGCGCCCGGCGCGACCTTCGACCCCGCAGCGTACTTCGCCTTCGCGGAGAAGACCCTGCCGGCGTACGCCCGCCCGGTCTTCGTGCGCCTCGCCGCGGCGATGGATGTCACCGGCACGCTCAAACACACCAAGCAGCGCCTGCAGGATGAGGGCTACGACCTGGCCCGCGTCTCCGACCCCGTGTACGTGCGCGACGCGGCGGCCGCGACCTACATCCGCCTGGACGCCGCGCGCCAACGCGCCATCGATGCGGCCGGGCTCTGAACTCGCCCCGCCGCCACTCCGCCCCCGGCGCCGAGGGACCGGCG
>JBOHWA010000680.1:0-1690 GCA_050735855.1 Binatia bacterium | reverse complement strand
CCCCCGGCGCCGAGGGCCCGGCGCCCTCCAGGGAGGCTAGCGCGTGGGCGCCTCGCCATCGTCGACCCGCGCCCGCAGGCGAACGGCAGGCGCCGCGTCCGCCGGCCCGTCGAACACGGCGACCAGGCGGGCGCCGGCGAGCGGGGCGGGGCTGGCGAGGGCGACAGCGACGCGGCCGCCGGGGTGCTGGGCGAACTGTACGATGCTGTGCTGGGCCGGGCCGAGGGCGCGCACGGCGCGCAGGCGCAGCGACGGATCGGCTTGCAGCTCGAGCTCGACGGCGGAGAGCGACGCGGCGCTGATGCGGATCGGCAGGCGGTACTGGCCGCCGCGCGTGCGGCGCAGGCGGCCAGCGCTGGCGGTACTCGAGCTGGCGCGGGCGCGCAGGGCGGCCGCGACCGGCGGCTGCCAGTTGCCGGTGCAGTCGCCGAGCACGGCGGCGCGGAAGTTCTGCCCGCTGGCGGGGCCGCTGAGCGGTGTATGCACGATGGCGCCGGGGCGGCAGATGCCGCCGGCGAACGACGGTGTCACCAGCGCCGGCGGCGGGCCGGCGGCGTCGGGGACGAAGGCCCAGTCGGAGTCGCACAGGACCGCCGACGGCAGCCGTGTGCGCATGCCGACGACCAGTTGCAGGATGCGCGTCGCGTCGACGGTGCTGACCGCGCCGTTGCCGGTCGCATCGCAGGCCAGCGCCTCGATCGCGTCGAGCTGGCGCAGGCCGGCCACGTGCTGCAGCACCCGGGCGGCGTCGAGGGCGCTGACCGCGGTGCCGAGGCCGCCGCTGCGGCGCGGTGACAGGGTCAGGTCGGCGCCGAGCGCGGCGGTGAGCGCGTAGGCGCCGGCGGCATCGGTGGTCGCGCCGGGCAGGTTGACGCCGGCCACCGGGCGATCGCTGCTGAAGTAGCGCACGCTGCCGCCGACGGCAGCGCGCGGCCCCGGCGTGGCGCTGGGCGAGGCTGTCGCGGTCGAGGTGCGGCTGGCCGTCGCGGTCGAAGTGCGCGTCGCGGTGGGGCTCGGCCCGGCGATCGTCGCGGTCGGCATCGGCCCGCCGGCGACGACCGCGAAGTGGCGGGCGACACGGGTGATGTTGCCCTGATGGTCGGCGACGGCAACGTGTACGGTGGCGTCGGCCAGCGCGGCGAGGGGCGGCGTCAGGCTGAGGGTGTAGATGCCATCGCCGTTCTGACCGGCGAGGTCGGCGAGCTGGGCGCCGGCGGCGCGGCCGGCGAGCGGCACGTCGGCCGTGATCGACAGGGTCGACCAGTCGACGCCGGTGTGCGCGTCGGCGGCGCCGAGGCGGATGAGCCCGAGCGGGCCGGGGTTGACGCCGGGGCGCGGCAGGCTGACGTCGAGGCTCGGCCGCAGGTCGTCGAGGAACCAGCCGTATGCGGTGCTGCCGTTGCCGCCCCAGTTGATCGGCGCGCCGAGATCGATCCAGCGCGCGAAGGTCATCTTCTCGTCCTCGCTGAGCGGCGGCACGCCGCTGCCCGGCGGCGGCATCATCTGGCCGATGAAGTCGAGGTCGGCGGCGTTGACGTCGGCGCCCGGCGGCAGCGTGTCCTCGTCACCCGGGCTCGACTCGGTCGGATGGTCGGCGTTGCTCCAGCCGTCGAGCCGCTGGCCGTAGAGCTTCCACATCAGCAGGCTGCGGCGGCTCTGGAACATTCTAATGTAGCGGCTGGCGTTGGTC
>JBOHWA010000679.1:0-7636 GCA_050735855.1 Binatia bacterium | reverse complement strand
GCCGCAGGCGCGGGCGCGTCGGTTCCTTCGCCGGCGCGCACCAGCGCGGCGCGCCAGATCAGCGCGACGACGAGCAGCGCGGCCCTCCAGCGTCGCGCCCCCGCGCGGGAGCGCCACCCCGCGCGATCGTTGGTGGTGAGTCGGCGCGTCGCCATCTGTGCCTCCAGATTCCCCTAGCGCGGCAGCACTATCGTGATCGCCCGCGTCGCGGAATTGCATTGGCGGGCCATAAAGTGGTCATTTGACGCCAGACAGATGACGCCCTTTTCCGAACAGGTACTAATGCCAGCGGGGTACTTCGATTTCGTGCTGCGCCTACTCTGTACCACGCCACAGGTCGCCGCCGCGCTGCTCGACGGCACCGGGGTCTCGCCCGCCCGCCTCTCCGAGCCGGACGCCGAGATTAGCCTCGGGCAGCAGATGCGGCAGCTGCGCAACGCCAACCGCCTATTTCCCCCGGGCTGGGGCCTGGTCGTGGGGCGGGCGTTTCAGCCGTCGACGCACGGGGCGGTCGGCATAGCGGTGATCAGCGCGCCGACACTCGGGGCCGCGTTCCAGGTCATCGAGCGCTTCTGCCACCTGCGCAATCCGAGTTGCCGGGTACGGCTGCGCCAGCACGGTGCCGAGCTGCGGCTCGAGCTCAACGAGTGCCTGGTGCTCCCCGACGCGGAGCGCGTGCCGCTGCTCGAGACCTTTCTCCTCAGCTTCCAGGGGTTCGTCGAGGCCGTGCTCGGGCGGCCGTTGCAGGAGGGGCGGTTCGATATCGCGGCGCCGGCGCCCCCGTACGTGAAGCGCTATGCCGACTATTTCCATGCGCCGGTCCGATTCGAGGCCAAGACCAATGCCATCGCGGTGCCGAGCGCCTGGCGCCAGCTCCGCTGTCCCTTCGCTGATCGCGGCATGTACGCCGCAGCCGTGAACAGCCTCGAGGTTCTGGCTCGGCGGGCCGACTCCGAGCACTACACCGCCGCCCGGGTCGAGTACCTGATGACCGCCAACGGCGATTCCGGCCTCCACCAGGCCGCCGCCGCGCGTCTCCTCGGCCTGTCGCAGCGCACGCTCGTGCGGCGGCTCTCGCTGGCGGGAACGAACTACAAGGACCTGCGCGACGCCCAACGGCGCCAGCGTGCCGCGGCGCTCCTGCGCGAGGGCACGCTGACCGCGGCCGAGGTCGCCTGTCGGCTCGGCTACCAGGACGCGGCGAACTTCAGTCGGGCGTGCCGCCGCTGGTTCGGTGTCTCGCCCGGCGCGCTGCGCGCCGGGGTGGCGGCGACAGGCACGCGCCGCGCGGCGGGCGGCTCCGGCGATGCGGGCGGCGCGCCGCGGGTGCGCCCGACGACGCGGCCACGCACCCGCCCCGCCAAGCGATCGGCGGACCGCCGATGAGGCGCACCGCCGAACGCTCGGCGCTCGCCTCGGCGAGCCCGATGGCGGTGCGGGCCCTGGTGCTCGGCTGCTGCCTCCTGGCCACCGGTTGCGCCGCCCCGTTCGGCGTCCGCCGGGCCTCGCCGCAGGTGATGCACCGCACCCTCACCGACAACGTGCTGTCGGACGGCAAGTTGAGCAACACCACCGAGATCATGCTGCGGCGGCAGAACCTCATCGAGCTCTACGACTCCGACCCGGCGGCCGCGCTGGGCATCCTCCGCAGCCGGCTGCAGGCCGGAGACCTCCCCGCCGCTGACCTCTATGCGATGTCCGAGCTGGCGTTTCACTGCGCCGCTGACCGCGGCGGCAAACCCTACTATCTCGCCTCGGCGGTGTACGCCTATGCGTTCCTCTTTCCCGACGATCCGCAGGCGGCGCCCGGCCCCTTTGACCCGCTCGTGCAGGAGGCCCTCGACATCTACGATCGCGCGCTCACCGAGGCGCTCAGGTCGGGCGACTACGTCGAGGTCGCCGCGGGGACCCACGCGCTGCCGTTCGGGCAGATCGCACTCGGATTCGACGACCAGCAGCTGATGTGGGCCGACCGCCGGCTGGTCGAGCTCACGCCCGCCGAGGACGTCGACGTGGTCGGTTTCCGCAATCGCTACCGCCAGGCCGGCGTTGGCGTTCCCCTCGCCGCCGCGACCAAGCCGCTGGCGCCGGTCGATCCCGAGCAGCCGTTCATCGTCGGGCCGTCGGTGCGGGTCCGGTGTCCCTGCTGATGCGGATCCCGAGTCCACGCCAGCAGATCCTCGGCGACGCGCTGACGGGGACGCTCGAGCTGCATGCGACGACCGAGGAGGCGACGACCGAGATCGACGGCCGAAGCGTGCCGTTGGCCGCGGAGTCGACGGCGGCACTGGCGCTGGCGCTGAACGACTCGCAGCCGTGGAAAGTCGAGCTCGGGCGGTTTCTCGGCGGGGTCCTGCAGACGAGCCTGGTCCCGGGCACGATCGGCGGTCGCGAGCCGCACCGGCGCGGCCGCATTCCCGTCGTCCTCGTCCACGGTACGGCGTCGAACTTCAGCGTCTGGGCCAACATGGTCAACGATCTCGACACCGACCCGCTGATCCGCCAGCACTTCGAGTTCTGGCTGTTCGGCTACGACAGTGGCCAGCCGATCCTGTACTCGGGGATGCAGCTGCGCCGGGCCCTGACCGCCACCGTCACCGCGTTCCAGAAGGAGGCACCCGATCCGTGCCTCGACGACATTGTCGTCATCGGCCACAGCCAGGGCGGCCTGCTGACCAAACTGACGGCGATCGACTCCGGCGACATGTTCTGGCGCGTCCTCAGCGACGAGCCGTTCGAGCAGGCCAAACTGTCGCCTGAGACGCGTGCGATGGTGCGGGAGGCTATGTTCGTCGAGCCGCTGCCCTTCGTGCGCCGCGTAATCTTCATCGCCACGCCGCAGCGCGGCAGCTATCTCGCCGGTCCGGACCTCGTCCGCCGCCTCGCCCAGCGCCTGATCAGTCTTCCCGTCGCGCTGGCGCGCAGCGGAGCCGACCTGGTGGGCGGCTTCGGCGGCCGGGCGGGGATCGAGCGCGTGCCGACCAGCATCGACAACATGTCGCCGGGCCATCCGTTCATCCTCACGATCGCCAAGATCCCCGTGTCCCCCGACGTGGCCGTGAACTCGATCGTCGGCGTCACCGGCGACGGCCCGCTCGAGGAGCAGGGTGATGGCGTGGTCAAGTACAACAGTGCCCACCTCGAGGGCGCCGAATCGGAGCTCATCGTCCACTTCGGGCACTCGATGCAGTCGCGGCCGGAAGTGATCGCCGAGGTGCAGCGCATCCTCCACGAGCACCTCGAGCAGAACCCCTGCGCCGTGGCACCCGCCGCGCTGCACTGAGCGCCGCCGGCCGGTGCTAGCGATATCCTCCCGGCAGGGGCAGGGGCATCAGTCGCAGCGCGTCTTTTCTGGACAGTCGTCACCTCGCTTGCGCCTCGCGGACCGTGTGCGCGGACCGGCCAGGCGGCTCATCTGCATTCCTTCCCCGAACCGTCGAGGCGATAGCCGACGGCAGCCGCCACGGCTTCCGCAGTCGGCCCGAGGAGATCGGGTCTCGTGTTGTCGACGAAATAGAGACAGAGATGCTCGGCGCCGGCCGCGGCGAACGTCGCCGCCTGCTCGGCGGTCTGCGCCGGCGAGTCGCCGGCCATGATGTGGCTCGACAGCGTGATCTGCTGCGGATCGCGCCCCACCGTGGCGCAGTGCCGGTGCAGGATCTCGACCTTGCGGCGGAAGTCGTCCACCGGGCCGCCGACGTAGTTCCAGTCGTCGGCGTAGCGGGCGATGATCTTGAGCATGCGCTTCTCGCCGCCGCCGCCGATGACGAACGGCGGGTGCGGCCGCTGCAGCGGCTTCGGCTCCGCCCGCGCGGCGGCGAGCCGGTAGTACGTGCCGTCGAAGGTCGTCTCGTCGCGCTCGAACAGCGCGGTCAGCACCGCGCACGCCTCCTCGAACTGATCGAGGCGCTGGCCGATGGGCAGCAGCGGCATGCCATAGGCGGTGGCCTCGCCGTCGTGCCAGCCCGCCCCGAGGCCAAGGTCGAGCCGGCCGCCGGAGAAGTGGTCGAAGGTCGACGCCATGTTCGCCAGCACGGCGGGGTTGCGGTAGGGCACGCCGGTCACCATCAGGCCGAGCCGCAACCGTTGCGTGCGTCCCGCCAGATAGGAGAGCGCCGTCCACCCTTCGAAGCAGGGGCCGCCCGCGTCGCCATACAGCGGGTAGAAGTGATCGAAGAGAAAGCTGCCGTCGTAGATCGCGACGCGCTCGCCCTCGAGCCAGAAATCGAGCAGCTGTTGCCAGGTGCAGCGCTCGGGCTTGGTCTTGAACGTGATGCGCTCGACCGCCATGTCGTCCTCCCTGAGCCGCCGCGACCTTGGACGGACGGCGACGCCGACTCAAGCATCGCGGACAGATTCCCGTGCCCGCGGCGACGGTCGGTCGTGCGAGCGCGTTGCAGTCGCCGATCTCACACGGGTAGAGGATGTTGACCTCTGGTTCTGACGATGCAAGCAGATCACGCTCCTGTTCGCCGACGTGCAGGGGTCTATGGACCCTGGCGGAGCAGATGGATCCGGAGGCATGGGGCGCCATCATGCAGCGCTTCTTCACCATCCTCTCCGACGGCGTCGAGCGTTTCGAGGCGTTCGTCGACAAGTTCACCAGGTCCTTGCCTTGACATGATCATCAACCTAGTTCACTTCTGACTCATGATCAGGCTCAATATCCATGAAGCCAAAACTCATCTTTCCCGCTACTTGAAGCGGCTCGCGGCAGGTGAGCGCATCATCCTATGTCTGCGCAACGTGCCGATCGCAGAGATCCGGCCGCTGCCGGCGGTCGATGCGGCGCCGCGGCCCATCGGCCTCGCCCGCGGCCGCTTCGCCGTGCCGTCGTCCTTCTTCGAGCCGCTGGCGGATGACGTCGCCGCGACCTTCGAGGGGAGCGGGGCGTGATCATCCTGCTCGACACCTGCACGTTCCTGTGGGTGATCAGCGGCGCCGACGAGCTCTCCGAGCGCGCGCGTTCGCTGGTCGCCGATGCCGCCAACCAGGTCCTGCTGAGCGCGGCATCGGCCTGGGAGATCGGCGTCAAGCACGCGCTGGGCAAACTCCCCCTGCCGGACGACCCGATGCGCTTCGTGATCGGCGAGCGCGAGCGACACCGCATCGCGGCGCTGCCGATCGACGAGGCGGCGGCGCTCAACGTCGGGCGCCTGCCGGCCCTGCACCGTGACCCGTTCGATCGCATGCTGGTGAGCCAGGCGGTGCTCGGCGGATACACGATCCTGACGCCGGACCGCCTGATCACGCAGTACCCGGCCGCGTCGACTTGGTAGCCGGGGCGTCGGCCGGGACGAGCAAGGGCATCGGGTATGATGCCGCGCTGCTGCTGGCGCGCGCGGGGCACGAGGTGGTCGCCACGATGCGCCATCCCGGCGCGTCCGACCTGGGCACGGTCGCGAGCGCGGCGAAGTTGCCGCTGACGGTCGTCGCGCTGGATGTGGACGACGACGCGTCCGTCGCCGGGGTCTTCGCCGCGCTGGGCGATTCGATCGACGTGCTGGTCAACAACGCCGGCATCCTCAGCCTCAACGCCGTCGAGGACGAGAGCCTCGAGCAGTATCGGCGTGTGATGGAGACGAACTACTTCGGCGCCATGCGGTGCATCAAACAGGTGTTGCCGGCGATGCGGCGGCGCGGATCCGGGCACATCATCAACATCTCGTCGATCGCCGGGCGGGTCGGGTTCTTCGCGGAGAGCGCTTACTCGGCATCGAAGTTCGCCCTCGAGGGGTTCAGCGAAGCCCTCGCCCAGGAGGTGAAGGGCTCGGCATCCGCGTCGCGCTGGTGGAGCCGGGTATCATCGACACCCCCATGGCCACCACCAGCCGGCCGCGCTCCGACGAGCGTTCCGTGTATCCGCCCGCCCGCCGCGAGCCCCTGCGCGACCGTTGGACAAAGGAAGGCTCGGTGCGCCAGTCTTGAGCATCGAAGTTGCCAGGGGGGCTGGGCCACATGAGGAAGCACGTTGGGATTTCGCTGTCGCTGCTGCTCCTGCTCCTGTCGGCATGCGGGAGCGACGACGATCGGGGCGCCAGTCCGACCGACACGCCGACGCCGGTGGCGACCGCCACGGCGACGCGGGCGCCGATCGACACCCCGACGGCAACGGCGATCGCGACGGCGACCGTGACGCCGACCGACGCGCCGACCGCCGTGCCGATCGATACGGCGACGGCCACCCCGAGCGCGACGCCGATCGATCCCGAATGTCCGGTCGTGGTCGCGGACGCCGACTGCGACCGCAGCCAGCGCCCCTTCGTGTTCGTGCACGGCACGTTCGGCTCGGGCGACAACTTCGCGCACGTGGCGCGCCTGCTCGGCAGCAACGGCTTCTGTCAGGACCGCATCATCGCGATCGAGTACAACTCGCTCGGCGACATGCCCGCTGCCAACGGGCAGATCGATGCCGCCATCGACGCGATCCTCGCCGCGACCGGCTTCACCCAGGTGGATCTCGCCGGGCATTCGCAGGGCACCAGGCACTGCGGCGAATACCTCAGCAATCCGGCCCAGGCAGCCAAGGTCGCCCACTACATCAACTACTCCGGCTCGCCGGACGTCGGCGCCGTGGAGACCCTGAGCATCTCCTCCGAGCGCGACCTGGGGAACACTCCGCATCACGCGACGGGAGCCAACGTGACGACCGTCACCCTGGTCGACGAGGATCACTTCGCGGTCGCGGCGTCGAGGCGGTCGTTCATCGAGCTCTACCGGTACCTGCGCGGCGAGGACCCGGCGTACACCGAGGTTCAGTGCGGCGAGGCCTTGGTCACGGTCGAGGGGATCGCGGAATCGTTTGCGGACAACGTTCCCCAGGCGGGCACCCTCGAGATCCGCGAGGTCGGCGACACGCCGCGCGCTGCCGGCCCCCCCGTGCACACGCTGGCGGGCAGCCCGGACGGCCATTTCGGCCCGATCCAGTTGAAGCGCGGCGCGCTCTACGAGTTCAAGGGATTCGACGCGCAGGGCGCGCTCGTCGGCTATCAGTACTTCACCCCGTTCCGACGCAGCAATCGCCTGGCGCGCGTGTTGTCGCCGTCGGCCAATGCCGCCATTGCGGCATTGAGCACCGGCCGCGTCGTGCGCGGTCCCGGGCACGCGGCGCTCATCGCCCGCTGGGATGGCGGCGGCTTCCGGCAGGATCTGGGCGCCAGCCTGACCATCGACGGGGTGGAGGTGCTGACCAGCGAGAACGCCGGGGAGGGTGCGCTCGCCACGCCGGCGCTGGGCGGCGGCGTGGTCGGCTTCTTCATGTACGACGCGGACACGAACGGGCAGACGAGCCTCGGGCTGATCGCCAGTGCCCCGTTCCTCTCCTTCACCGACGTCTTCATGGACGCCGCGACGCCGCGCTTCATGGAGGTGCGCTTCACCGCCGGAAGCGAAGACGCGTCGATCGTCGAACAGACGCTGCGCATCCCCAACTGGCCCTCCGACGGCGCGCTGCTGCTGATGATGCTGCAATAGCGCTGACGGCCTCCGACGCGACAGGGTTGGCCGGTCTATAGGGGCCGGGCAGCTCCGCGCTGGGAGCGCGGGCGGCCCGCCCGCTCCTCGGGGAGGCGGCGGGGGCATTGCCCCCACGGCCCCAGCAGTAGCGCCGCGCACGCGAAGAGCGGGCGGGCCGCCC
>JBOHWA010000678.1:0-1514 GCA_050735855.1 Binatia bacterium | reverse complement strand
GGGTGGGTGCCCATCGCGTGCACGCCCCCCTCCGCCCCCGGCGCCGAGGGCCCGGCGCCCTCCAGGCTGGGGTTTCAACAACCGCTCTGCGCACCTAGGATGGTGAAATGCTCAGGCGACTCACTCTCCTCGCGCTGCTGCTCGGCGCTGCGCCGGCGCTCGCCTGTCCCGGCGATTGCGATGCGGACGGAACGGTGGGCATCAACGAGCTGATCGCCGGCGTGCAGATTGCGCTCGACGGCGGCGGGTTGGAGCGTTGCGCCGCGGCCGACGTGGATGGCGACGGTGTCGTCTCGGTCGCCGATCTGATCGGCGCTGTGACGGCGGCGCTGCAGGGCTGCGCGGAGCTGTGCGCCGGGGTGGTGGCGCAGCCGGGTGCGGCGCTGCGGGCCACGTTCGTCGCCGGCGGCTTCGATCGGCCGGTGCACGTCGCCGCGCCGCCGCGCGACGTGCACCGCCTCTTCGTCGTCGAACAGCCCGGCGCCATCCGCATCGTCAAGGACGGCGTCACGCTGCCCGACCCCTTCCTCGACATCGCCGGGCGGGTCAGCTGCTGCGGCGAGCGCGGTCTGCTGAGCATCGCCTTCCACCCGGACTACGCCCGCAACGGGCGCTGCTTCGTCAACTACACCAACAACGCGGGCGACACGGTGGTGGCGCAATACCTGGTCGGGGTTGACCCCGACCGCGCCGATCCCGACAGCGAGCACATCCTGCTCACCGTCGATCAGCCGTACCCGAACCACAACGGCGGCCAGCTCGCCTTCGGGCCCGACGGCTACCTCTACGCCGGCATGGGCGACGGCGGCCGCGGCGGCGATCCGGACGAGGTGGCGCAGGACGACGGCAGCCTGCTCGGCAAGCTGCTGCGCCTCGACGTCGACAGCGCGGCGCCGGACTACGCCGTCCCAACGACCAACCCGCGCGCCGGGCGCGGCAAGCCGCTCGGCCTGATCTGGGCCAAGGGGCTGCGCAATCCGTGGCGCTTCAGCTTCGACCGCCTGACCGGCGAGCTGTACATCGGCGACGTCGGCCAGGACCGCTTCGAGGAGATCGACGTGCAGCCCGCCGCCAGCACCGGCGGCGAGAACTACGGCTGGGACATCTTCGAGGGCAACGCCTGCTTCGAGCCCGATCCGTTCCCCAACTGCCCGGCGCAGAGCGGCGAGTTCACCCCGCCGGTGCTCGACTACGGCGACCCCGGCTGCTCGGTCACCGGCGGCTTCGTCTATCGCGGCTGCGCCCTGCCCGACTGGCACGGCCAGTACTTCTACGCCGACTACTGCGACAGCTCGGTGCGCAGCTTCCGCCTGGTCGACGGCGTCGCCACCGACGTACAGGACCGCAGCGCCGCCCTCGCCCCCGGCGGCGGCCGCACGATCGGCGCGGTGGTCAGCTTCGGTGAGGACGCGCGCGGCGAGATCTATATGGCCGACTACGACGGCGAGATCTTCCGCCTCGCGCCGGCGGAGTAATTGGAGGGCGCCGGTCCCTCGGCGCCGTGCTCGCGACGA
>JBOHWA010000677.1:0-1609 GCA_050735855.1 Binatia bacterium | reverse complement strand
TCGTCGCGAGCCCGGCGCCGAGGGGCCGGCGCCAATTCAGGCCGCGGCGTGCGGGCCGCCGCCGCCGTAGCGGTTGGCGGTTGCGGCGTAGGTTTCGCGCCGGCTCTCTTCGTACAGCGCGCGCAGCAGGCGCACGCTCGGGCGGCACTCGCGCCGCCAGAGGGCGCCGATGGTGTCCTGGACGCGGCGGTTGATCGGCACCGGGATGTCGAGCTCGCTGGCCCGGCGCACCACCTCGCCGTTGAGGAAATCGACCGCCGGCTCGCGGCCGCGCTCGATGGCGATCAGCATCGACGAACGCAGGCGGCGATACTTGGCGCCCACCGCCAGCAGCAGCGCGTGCTTGGCGAGCAGGGTCGGCGATCCGGCGCCGCCGACGTCGGCCGGGGTCAACGCGATCCAGCCGAGGTCGAGCGTGCCCGACACCTTCTCGAGCCGCACGCCGGCGCGCTGGGCGACGACGACGGCCTCGGTCATCACCTCGAGCCCGAGACGGCGCACGAAGCGATAGCGCATCAATTCTCCCAGCCGCCGGCCGCCGATGGTGCCGAGCGAGCTGATGGCGCAGTTGATCGCCAACTTGCTCCAGCGCGCGCCGGCCAGGTTGCGGGTGGTCTCGACCGCTCCGATGGGGGCGAGCAGGGCCCGCAGGGCGGCAAAGCGCTGGTCGTCGGCGCCGTCGAGCCGGCCGAGGACGAAGCCGCCCTCCGAGGTGCGGTCGTAGACGCCGGGCTCCGGCATCGAGCCGCCCCAGACGACGATGGCGCCGATCACCTGTTCGGCGCCGACCACCGGCGCGACGTGCTCTTCGCACAGGCCGTTCTGGAAGCAGACGACGGCGCCGCCCGGGCGCAGCAGCGGCGCCGCGGCCTGCGCCGCGCCGACCACCTGCGGCGGCTGGGTGGTGAGGAAGACGAAATCGAACTGGCCGGCGTCGGGCGGCAGCGCCGCCGTGGCGCGGCCCGGCACGGCGCGCGCGGCGTCGGCGCCGCGCAGCTGGAAGCCGCGCTGGTTGATGGCGTCGGCGATGGCGGGGTTGTGCGTCACCACCACCGTCTCGACTCCGTGCTCGACCAGGTGGCCGGCGATGGTGCCGCCGATGCCACCACATCCCATCACCAACACGCGCGGCGCGCTCGATCGATCCATAGGGGGGCCGATCATGCCGACTGGCCTGGCGGCGCGCAAGATCACCGGCGGACCGTGGGCGCCGAGCCGCGCCCTCCCGCGGTGCCAGCGGCCCGCGCCGCCTACGATCCGGCGGGCGTGAAATACTGGCTGGCGTCGAGGCCGCGCCAGGCGCAATAGCGCCGCAGGTCGGCTTCCGCCGCGCCGAAGACCAGCGCGAGCACGGCGGCGTCGTCGATGAAGCCGGTGAGCGGCACGAAGTCGGGCAGGGCGTCGACCGGAGAGATGAAGTAGGCCAGGGCGGCGGTGAGCGCCGCGACGGTCTTCCACGGTACGCGCCGATAGGCGCCCGAGGTGACGTCGCGCAGGCAGTACGCGGCCAGCTCGACACGCCCGATCAGGGGACGAAAGCGCCTCGGGCTGACGTACTGCAGGTGGGTGGCGATTGCCGCGCCGCGCGCGACCATGCGCGCCGCGGCGC
>JBOHWA010000676.1:0-4185 GCA_050735855.1 Binatia bacterium | reverse complement strand
CAGCCAGCCGGGCCACGCAGGCGACGCAGGGCGGTCGCGCCGCCGCCACCACCAGCCAGCCCCCGCCCGGCGTCAGACCGCCCGCGATGACCGGCACGCCGAGGGTTGCCACGCGGTCGAGGTCGTCGAGCGCGAGATCGGCGGCCACGACGATCTCGGCGTCGGCGACACCGACCGCGAGCGTCGTCACGTGTGTGTCGGGGGCGAGTCCGGCGACGGCATCTACGACCGCCGCTGTGCCGGCGCCGTGCAGCGTCAGCCGGCCGACACCGGCGCCGGCGAGATACGGGGCCAACACGGCGGCGAGCGGTCCGCCGCCGTCGTCGATGGCGACGTGTGCGCTCAGCAGGCGCTGCTGCCCGGCGACGCCGATCTCGGGCAGGATGATCTGGCGGCTGTAGCGCTCGACCTGCGCGTCGCTGAGCGACATGGCGATGCCCGGCTTCAGGCCGGTCGGTGTTGCTGCTGCCACTCGCCCCAACCGGCCCACAGGTTGGTGCTCATGTAGCGATCGCCGAAGTCGGGGAAGATCATCACCACCGTGCCCTGGTCGAGCCCGCGCGCGACGCGGGCGGCGGCGTAGAGTGCCGCGCCCGACGACTGCCCGACCACCAGCCCGCAGCGCGCGCCGAGCTCGTAGACCAGCTCGTAGGCCTCGTCGGTTGGCACCGGAACTTTCCCGTCCAGCTCGGTCTCGTGGTAGATGCCGGGTACGATCGAGCTGGCCATGTGCTTCAGCCCTTCGAGGCCGTGCAGCGCGTCATCGGGCTCGGCGGCGATCACCTGCACGGCGGGGTTCTGCTCCTTCAGGTAGCGGCCGGTGCCCATGATGGTGCCGCCGGTCCCGATCCCGGCGACGAAGTGCGTCACCCGGCCCTGCGTGGCCGCCCAGATCTCCGGCCCGGTGCTCTCGTAGTGCGCCTGCGGGTTGAGTGGGTTGAAGTACTGGTCGGGCTTGAAGTAGCGCTCCGGGTCCGCGTGGAGGAGCTGGCGGCAGAGCAGGATGGCGCCGTCGGAGCCGTCCATGCCGCTGCTGAACACCATCTCGGCGCCGAAGGCGCTGATGATCTTCTTGCGCTCGCGGCTGACGTTCTCGGGCATGACCAGGGTGACCGGGTAGCCGAGCGCCGCGCCGATCATCGCCAGCGCGATGCCGGTGTTGCCGGAGGTCGAGTCGATGACCACCTTGCCCGGCCGCAGCGCGCCGCTGGCCAGGCCGTTGCGCATCATCCACAACGCCGGCCGATCCTTGACCGAGCCGCCGGGGTTGAAGCCCTCGAGCTTGGCCAGCAGCCGGACCCGCGGCGCCAGGCCGGCGATCATCGCCGTCACGTCGAGCAGCGGCGTGCGGCCGACCAGCTCGGTGATCGAGTCGGCCCGGTTGGGCAGCTCGAGCGGTGCGGACGATGCCGGCGCCGCGGCGCCGTGCGCCGAGCTCATCAGCCGCCGGCGATGGCCGGGACGATCGAGAGCTCGTCGCCGTCCTTGACCGCGGTGTCGAGGTTGCTCAGGAAGCGGATGTCGTCGCCGTTCAGGTAGATGTTGACGAAGCGGCGGACGCGGCCCTGCTCGTCGCACAGTCGCTCTTTGATGCCGGTGAACTGGCGCTCGAGATCGTCGACCACGGCGCCGACGGTGGCGCCGTCGGTGCCGACCTCCTCGGCCCCGCCGGTGAAGCGGCGCAGGGGCGTGGGAATGCGAACTTTTGCGGGCATGATCGGGATCCTCCTGAATCGGGCTGGCGCTCACACCGGCGCGGCCGCAGGGCGGACGGGGCGCGGGCGCTGATCGTCTGACTCAACTCCCTTATCGTGCCGGCCCGGCCGCATCCAGCCTGGCGCGGCGCGGGCCCGATCCGCACAGCGGGCAGCGCGGGTTGGGCGCCAGGCGGACGCGCCGCCAGCGATCCGCCAGCCCGTCGTAGGTCAGCAGCCGGTCGGTGAGCAGCTCGCCCGCCCCGGTGAGATACTTGACCGCCTCGGCGGCCTGCAGCGAGCCGATGACGCCGGCGATGCCGCCGACCACCCCGGCCGCCTGGCAGGTGGGGACCTCGTCGGGGTCCGGCGGCTGCGGAAAGAGGCAGCGATAGCAGGCGCTGCGCCCCGGCAGCACGGTCATCGTCTGGCCAAGGAAGCCGAGGATACCGCCGTGGGAATAGGGCCGGCCGCTGCGCACGGCGCCGTCGTTGACGAGGAACTTGGCCGCCACGCCGTCGGTGGCGTCGATGACGAAGTCCGCCGCGGCGAACAGATCCGGCAGGTTGCCGGGCTGCAAGGCCTCGGCGTGGGTCTCGACCCGCAGGCGCGGGAAGCGCTCGTGCAGTCGGGCGGCGGCCGATTCGACTTTCAGCGTGCCGAGGGCGTCGGCGCGGTGCAGCAGCTGGCGGTGCAGGTTGGAGAGCTCGACCCGGTCGGGGTCGATGAGGGCGACAGTGCCAACCCCTGCCGCCGCCAGCCCGATCGCGGCCGGGCAGCCGAGCGCGCCGACGCCGACAACCAGCACGCGCGCGCGGCTCAGGCGGCGGGCCGCGTCGTCTGACTCGAGGCCGTGCATGGGGCGCGCGCCGCGCCGTCAGTAGCGGCTGCCGTAGGCTCCCGGGCTGCCACTGCCACGGCTGAACGGTCCGCTGCTGCCCGGCAGACCGAGCCCGCCCGCGCCGGCGCCGGGGCTGGTCGGGGCACCGCTGCCCTTGCGTTGGATCTGCTTCGGCGTCTGGGCGATGGCGATCTCGCGGGTACGGCCGGCGAGGGCGCGCAGCACAGCCAGCGGGTCGCCGCTCGGCCGCTCGCCGTCGTCGCCCACCAGCTCGGTGAGCGCCTGCTCGGCCGCGCGCGCCGCCTCGTGATCGGGGTGGTGATAGGTGACCGAGGAAAAGGCGAGCACGGCGCGCTCCTGTTGATCGGTACTGCGGTAGATCTCGCCGAGTTGGAGCAGGGCGGTGCCGGCGACGTCGGTGTCGTTGAAGCGGTTGACCAGGTCGAGCAGCCGCGTCTCCGCCGCCTTGAGGTTGTCGTGGCGCTTGTAGTAGCCGGCGATCTCGAGCTCGTGCTGGGCGAGCGTCTCGCGCGTCGACTGCAACCGGTTGCGCGCCAACTCGGCGTAGGGGCTGTCGGGGTGTTGCTGGATGAGCGCCTGGTAGTACGCATGGGCGTTCTGCGAGGCGCTCTGATCGCGATCCGATGGCCGCATCTGCTGCTCGGCGCATTGGCCGAGCAGGTAGCCGACCAGCGGCAGATGCGGGCTGGTCGGATGGCGGCGCTGGAAGTCGGTGAAGGCCGCCGTGGCCTCGGGGCAGGTGCCGGCCTTGTACTGGGCGATGCCGATCTTCAGCTCGGCTTCCTCGCTGTGCTCGCTGAACGGATGCTCGTCGAGCAGGCTGCGGTACTGCTCGACGGCCTGCTCGTAGGAGCCGTGCCGCAGGTGGTCCGACGCGACGGAGAAGTACTCCTCCGCGTTCTCCGCTTTCTTCGGCGCACAGCCGGCCACTGCCACGGCGAGCCCCACGATCAACGCGACGGTGATACGCATGTCGATACTATGTCGAAACGGCGCCCGCCCCGCAAAGCCCCCCTCGGGTCTAGGAGCCGGCCGCCTGCGGCGGTTGCTCGTCGAAGGTGGTGACCCCATAGCCGAGCCCTTGCAGCGGCGTCTCGACGCTGTTGCGGCTGAGGCTGCGCCCGGGCTTGGCGATGAGGGTGGCGGTGCGCTCGGTGTAGTTGATGTCGACGCGCTCGACATCGGGCAGGGCGGTCAGCGCCTCGCGGATCTGCTGCACACACGGCGCACAGTGCAGCCCGGCGATGCGGGCGACATACCGCCGCCCGGGCGGGGCGGTGCTCTGCGCGGCGGCCACGAGGGGCGTCGCGGCCAACAGGAACGCGCTGGCGAAGGCCAGGGCGGGCAGGGTTTTCATCGCGTCGATCCTTTCGGTCGTGTGGAGCCGATCGTGCACATTCCGCCTCAGGTCGTCGCTGCCGGCCGCTCGGCATTGGTCAGTGCGACGACGTCGACCGCGAAGCGCTCGAGCAGCTCGATCAGGTCGGCGGCGCTGCGGTGCTGGAAGCTGACGTGAAAGGCGGTGGCGCCGTGGGCCGCCCAGGTGCGGATGGTGTCGAGCAGCGCCGCGGGGTCGCCGGCGCGCTCGGCGGCGAGCGGCGCCACGACGGTCAGCGGACGGTTGTGCCC
>JBOHWA010000675.1:0-2173 GCA_050735855.1 Binatia bacterium | reverse complement strand
GGTCAGGGCGCGGGCGAAGCCGCCTTCGCCGAGCACGTCGCGCACCAGAGTGGCCTTGCGCTGCTGCAGGTCCCAGATGCGCTCCTCGATCGTGCCGATGGCGAGCATGCGGTAGGCGATGACGGTGCGGTCCTGGCCGATGCGGTGCGTGCGGTCGATCGCCTGCGCTTCGACGGCGGGGTTCCACCACGGGTCGAAGAGCACGACGTACGAGGCGCTGGTCAGGTTGAGCCCGGTGCCGCCGGCTTTGAGCGAAACCAGGAAGACGCTCGGCTCGGTATCCTCCTGGAACGCTGCCACGACCTGCTCGCGCTTGGTCGTCTGGCCGGTGAGCAGGTGGGTGCGGATGCTGCGCGCCACCATCTCGGTCTTGATCAGCTTCAGGCACTGGACGAACTGCGAGAAGACCAGCACCTTGTGCCCTTCGGCGAGGATCGGCTCGAGCAGCTCGAAGAGCGCGTCGAACTTGCCCGAGCCGAGGCCGGCCTTGCCGCCGGCGAGGGCCGGGTGGCAGCAGATCTGGCGCAGCCGGGTGAGCGCGGCGAGGATCGAGATCTTGCTCTTGGCCGCCTGGGCCGGCGGTCCGTCGAGTTGGCGCAGCAGGGCGCGGCTCTTCTGCAGCTCGGCGACGTAGAGCTGGCGCTGCTCCTTGGTGAGCTCGCAGTCGCGCCGCTCTTCGATGCGCGGCGGCAGCTCCGGCGCCACCGCCGACTTGGTGCGGCGCAGCAGCACCGGGCGCAGTTTGGCGGCCAGCAGCGCGCGGCTGTGCGGCGGCGCGTCGGCGCGCTCGTAGCGAGCGGTGAAGTCGGCCCGGCTGCCGAGGTAGCCCGGGCTGGTGAACGACAGGATGCTCCACAGGTCGAGGGCGCGGTTCTCCAGCGGCGTGCCGGTCAACGCCAGGCGGTGGCGCGCGTTGAGCTCGCCGGCGGCGCGGGTGACGGCGGCGTCGGGGTTCTTGATGAACTGCGCCTCGTCGAGGATCGCGGCGCGCAGCGGCACCTCGCGCCAGGCGTCGATGTCGCGGCGCAGCAGCGCGTAGTTGGTCACCACCAGATCGTGGCGCGGGATCTCGTCGCGCAGGCCGTGGCGGCTCTTGCCGCTGGTCAGCAGCAGGACGCGCAGATCGGGGGTGAAGCGCGCCGCCTCGCGGGCCCAGTTGTGCACCACCGAGGCGGGGCAGACCACCAGGCTCGGCCCGCCGCTGGGATCGGTGGCGCGCAGATGCATCAGCCAGGCGAGCGCCTGCACGGTCTTGCCCAACCCCATGTCGTCGGCCAGCACGGCGCCGAGCCCGAGCGTCGCGGCGTGCGAGAGGAATTCCAGGCCGTGCTGCTGATAGGTGCGCAGGTCGGCGGTCAGGCCGGCCGGCAGCGGCACGCTGGGCACGCCGCCGAAGGCATCGATCTGGGCCCGCAGGCGCGACAGCGCGTCGAGCGTGTCGGGATCGCCGCCCAGCGCGGCCAGGGTGTGCAGCGTGCTGGGCGAGGCCCCGGCGAGCTGCCACATCGAGAGCCGCTGCTCGCCGGCGCCGGCTTCGATGCCGAGATCGGCGAGCGCCAGGGCCAGCTCCTCCTGCGCGTCGCCGTCGTCCTTGCGCACCCAGCCGGCGTCGAGCTTGACGAAGCGCGTCGTCGCCTCGCGCAGGCGGGTCAGGTCGGCATCGCTCAGCGCCTGGCCCTCCGCCTCCCATTCGGCCGAGAGCGAGAGCCAGTCGACGCCGCTGCTGCCGACGCGCAGGCGCGCCGACACGCCGCGCCCGGTACCGAGCAGGCGGCGGGCGCGTTCGCTGCCGAAGAAGGCGACGCCGGGCGGACGCTGGTCCCAGGCTTCGGCGAGGGCCTCCATGTTGCGCCGCGAGGCGCGCATCCACCAGCCGGAGGCGCGCTCCTCGGGTGACGGGTCGCCCTCGCCGCCGCCGCGCGGTCCGGGGCCGAGCGGCAGCTCGCGCAGCCAGGCGAGCAGCGGCTCGACCTTGGCCGGATCGGGCGCTTCGATCCAGATCTCGGGCTCATCGATGGGCTCGGCGGCCGCGCCGGCCGGCGCCGGCGTCACCACCGGCGGCGCGTCGTCGGTCGCCGCCGCCGGGGCGATCGTTTCGCCGGCCGGCGTCGCGGCACCGGCGCCGTCGGCGCGCACCCAGCCGCGTTCCGGCGTCAGCTCGAACAGGGCGCCG
>JBOHWA010000674.1:0-10994 GCA_050735855.1 Binatia bacterium | reverse complement strand
CGCCACCCCCGGCGCCGAGGGACCGGCGCCCTCCAGGCCGGTTCCGCTGCGCCGGGGCGTGTGCTCTAAGAGCGGCATGGACGCCACGCGGCTTGCCACCCTGCGTCGCCTCGACGAGGCGCACCATCTGCATCCGTTCACCGACCCCAGCGACCTGCGCCGCCAGGGGACGCACATCATCGAGTCGACGGCCGGCTGCTACATCGTCGACGAGACCGGGCAGAAGCTCTTCGACGGCTTGGCCGGCCTGTGGTGTGTCAACGTCGGCTACGGCCGCGCCGCGATCGCCGACGCCGTGCACCGGCAGATGCAGGCGGTGGCCTACTATCCGTCGTTCTTCAACACCACGACCGAGCCGACCATCCTGCTCGCCGACAAACTCGCCGCGCACGCCCCCGCCGGCCTGCGCAAGGTGTTCTTCTCCAACTCCGGGTCGGAAGCCAACGAGACGGCGCTCAAGCTGATCCGCGGCTACCACAAGCTGCGCGGCGCGTCGGCCCGCACGAAGATCCTGACGCGCACGTTCTCGTACCACGGCGTCGGGCTGGCGACGACCAGCATGACCGGGCTGCCGACCTGCTACCAGCCGTTCGACCTGCCGCTGCCGGGCTTCGTCCACGTTCCCGGCCCGCATCCGTACGGCGTCGACAGCGACCTGGCGCCGGCGGCCTACGGCGAGTGGTGCCTGGCCGAGACCGAGCGCATCATCGCGCAGGAAGGGGCGGGCACGATCGCGGCGCTGTTCGCCGAGCCGGTGCAGGGCGCCGGCGGTGTCATCGTCCCGCCACCGGGGTACCTGAAGGCGCTGCGCGATCTCTGCCGGCGGCACGGCATCCTGTTCGTCGCCGACGAGGTGATCACCGGCTTCGGCCGGCTGGGCTGCTGGTTCGCGTCCGAGGCCTGGGGCCTGGAGCCCGATCTGATCACCATGGCCAAGGGCATCACCAGCGGCTACGTGCCGCTCGGCGCAACCCTGGTCAGCGACGCGATCGCCGAGACGCTCGAGCGCGGCGGCTACCTGGCGCACGGCTTCACCTACAGCGGCCATCCGGTCGCGACCGCCGCCGGCCTGGCGAATCTGCAGATCATCGAAGACGAGCAGCTGGTCGAACGCGTGCGCGACGACGTCGGACCCTACTTCCAGCAGAAACTGCGCGCCGTCGCCGGCCATGCGGCGGTGGGCGAGGTGCGCGGCGATCAGCTCATCGGCGCGATCGACCTGTTGCCGCGCGGCGGCAAGGCCGGGCGCCAGACGCCACCGGTGCTGGGCGCCAAGGCCGTCGCGCTGGCGCGCCGGCAGGGGGTGATCGTGCGCGGCATCCGCGACCTCGTCGCCATCGCGCCGCCGCTCATCGTCACGCGGGCCGAGATCGACATGCTGTTCGCCGCCCTGGGCACGGTCCTCGACCGCCTCTGGGACTGACCCCCACCCGTCGATCACCGCACCGCGCGGGCTACTCGTGCTCGTGGCGGTGATGCAGGTCGGGCCAATGCGGATGGGCGTGGACGAGCTCGTCGTGCCGGTGCGTGTGTGAGTGGCGTGCCGCGGCCGGGACGGTCGCGTGCTCGTGGAGGTGGTGATCGTCGTCGTGCCGGTGGCTGTGCAGGTGCGCGACCGCCGCATGCCGATGCGCGTGCCCGTGCACGCCGCGGAACAGCAGCGCCGCCGACCCGAGCAGCAGAACGGTCGCGATGACGATGCGGGGCTCGAGCGGCTCGTCGAGGAAGCCGAAGGCGAGCGCCGCGCCGACGAACGGCGCGCTGGCGAAGACGGCCTGGGCGCGCACGGCGCCGAGTTGCTGCGCCGCGCGGATGTACAGCGCGATGCTGACCCCATAGGCGAAGGCGCCCACCACCAGGGCCGCGGCGATCTGCCCGGGCGCCGCCGTCAGCGGCGCGACGGCGACGCCGATGGCGAGGTTGACGCTGCCCGCCACCGCGCCCTTGCAGAACGTGCTGACGGCGGGGGTGATGCCGTCGATCAGCGCGGTCAGATGGTTGTCGAGCCCCCAGCACAGGCACGCCGCCGCGACCAACAGGGCCGCCGCGACGCCGGGCCAGTCGCCACCCGACAGCACCGCGCCCGCGGCCACGATGCCGGACACGCTCACCCAGCCGAGGCGCCCGATCGGCTCATGGAACAGCAGGGCGCCGAGCACGGCCGTGGCGGCCATCTCCAGATTGAGCAGCAACGAGACCGACGCGGCCGAGGTGGTGCGCAAGCCAGTCAGCAGGAGCACGGGAGCGACCAGACCGCCGAGCGCGACGGCGCCGAGCAGCCGGCGGCGGTTGGCACGGTCGAGACGGCCGAGGCGGCCGCGTCGATCACCGACGACCCAGGGCAGCGTGGCGAGCGCCGCGCCCAGATAGAGCAGGCCGGCGAGTTGGAAGGGCGGCAGCTCGGCGAGGAGTAGCTTGCTGGCCGGCGTCGCCGCACCGAACAGCGCCGCGGCGGCGAAGGCGACGAGTATCGGAGCGCCGCGATTCATGCGGGTGGCCGCGCAAACACGAACGTGCGCCGGCGCGGTCAGCGCGGCAGGTGGAGCCACCTGGGCAGCAGCAGCGCGCGCAGGAGGGGCGGGGTCTCGCGCATGTCGGTCAGCCCGGTGTCGACGCGGACGGCGGAGCTGCTCGAGCCGAACGTGCCCGCCAGACGGTCCCAGAACGAGAAGACCGTACCGAAGTTGCTGTCGAGCTCGCTGCGCCGGCGCGAGTGGTGGCGGCGATGCAGGGCCGGCGTGACGAAGACCTGGCCGAGGGGCTGCTCGAGGCGTCGCGACAGACCGATGTCGCCGTGCTCGATGAAGTTGGCCAGCGTGAAGATCACCTCGAAGATAGCCACCGCCGCGGCCGGGGCCCCCAGCACGATGACGGCGACGAGCCGAACCGGCAGGGCGAGCAACAGCTCGCCGGGATGGAAGCGCACCGCGGTGGAGACGGTGAATGCTGCATCGGAGTGGTGCACCTGGTGGAAGCGCCACAGCACCGGCAGCCGGTGATTGGCCCGGTGCCAGCCATACGACACCAGGTCGAGCCCGAGCAGGGTCGCGGCCGCTGCCACCCAGAGCGGCGCGCCAAGGTGGTTGAGCAGCCCGATGTCGTGCGCCGCGCTCCAGCGCGCCACGGCGAAGCCACACCCGCCGCACGCCACGCCGATCACCAACAGGTTGATCAGCCACAGCCCGGCGTTGCCCGGCCGCTGCCGGCGCAGGCGCGCGTGCGGAGACCAGCGCTGCAGGGCGAGCGCGGCGTTCAGCGCCAGGACAAACCCGACGGCGCGGGTGAGCTGCAGATCGGCCTCGTTCATCGCGCGTGGCCCAGCGCTAGCGAGACGCGGGCTCGTCCCGCGCGGATTTCCCTGTCGTCACCGTCCATGCGTGGTTCGCACACTACCGGGCGACCTTCCTGGCTTCCACCGATGCCGCGTGCAGTCGCTTTCGATGGGGCGACGAACAAATTGCTTGACTGACCCGGTCGGTCAGTTATAGAAGGGCGCCATGGCTCGCAAAACCCCACCCGAACGGCTGGCTCGATTGGTCGAGTGCGCCACCCACGTGTTCATCGTCCAGGGGTATCGCCGCACACAGATGGCGGACATCGCCGACGCGCTGGGCGTCGCCAAGGGCACGCTCTACCTCTACGTCGAGAGCAAGGAGGCGCTGTTCGACCTGCTGCTGCGCTGTGCGGACGGCGCCCATCCGCTGCCGGCGCTCTCGGCCCTGCCGCTGCCGACGCCTGCGCCGGGGGCGACGATCGCGTACGTCGGCGAGCTGCTGACCGCCAACCAGGACGTATCGGCGCTCAGCGCCGCGCTGCGCCAGCGCGGCCGCGATCCACGCCGCGAGATCGCGGCGATCACCGGCGAGCTCTACGATCGCCTGGCGCAGCATCGGTTGGGCATCAAGCTGCTCGACCGATCAGCCGTCGACCAGCCCGAGCTCGCGGCGCTCTGGTTTGGCGGCGCGCGCGGCGGCATGCGCGGCGCCCTCGAGCAGTATCTCACGGCGCGCATCCGCAGCCGCCAGCTGCGTCCGGTTCCCGATGTCGCCATCACCGCTCGGTTGGTGCTCGAGACCCTGGTCTTCTGGGCCGTCCACCGCCACTGGGATGCGCATCCGCAGGCCATGGACGAGACCAAAGCGCGCGCGGCCGTCATCCACTTCATCGTCGAAGCGCTGGCGCCGGAGCGCGCCGCGCCGCGGCCATCGACCCGGAGGAAAGCATGAAGCTGAGATACTTCGTTCCGCTGGCCGGCTTCGTCGTCCCGACGCTGCTGATCGGCTATGGCCTGGTCATCCCGTCGAGCTGCATCGCCGGGGTCAACCAGCTGACCATCGGTTTCGCCGCCACGGTGCTCGGCGCCTGCGCGACGTACTGGGGCGGCGTGCGCACGGTCTGGAAGGACCTCGGCGCGCCTTCCTCCTGCCCGCTGCCACGCCAGCCCGTGCAGCGAGCCTGAGCGCGAGACGGACCCTCCAATGCGACGCCCTGAATTCATCGCCCGGCAGTCCGGGCGCCCGCACGGCTGGCTCGGCCGTCTGCAGGCGTGGATCATGGAGCGGGAGACCGCGGCGGCCAATCAGGCGGCGCTCACGCAGCTGGCGCTGCAGCCCACCGACCAGCTGCTCGAGATCGGCTTCGGTCCGGCGCGCACGCTCGAGCGCGCCGCGCAGCGCCTGACGCAGGGGCGCGCCGTCGGTGTCGACCATGCGCCGGCGATGGTCGACGCGGCGCGCCGGCGCTGCACCGATCTGATCGCCGCCGGGCGGGTCGAAGTGCACTGCGCCGACAGCGCCCGCCTGCCGTTCGCCGATGCATCCTTCGACAAGGCGCTGAGCGTCAACACCCTGTACTTCTGGCACCCACCCGGGCCGCATCTGCGCGAGATTCGCCGCACCTTGCGCCCCGGCGGCTGCGTCATGCTCGCGTACCGGCCGGCCGGCGCGCGCGGCACGACTGATTTCCCCGCCAGCGTGTACCGCTTCTACTCGCCGACGGATGTCCACGCGCTGCTCGCCGACGCCGGCTTCACCGCGATCGACACGCAGGGCGTCTCCCCCGAGCTCCAGCTCACCACCGCGCGCGCCCCAGCCCCCCAGGAGGTGACCTGATGATCCCGCCGACGGCCCGCTGCAGTGACATCGAGTGGCTGCGCGTGTTCGCGCTGTTCGTCCTTTCCACCGCGCTGGTCGCCGCGCTGTCGCCCCGGGCCACGCACGCGGCGACGCCGGTCGGTCGCTGGTATGCCGAAGGCGGCGCGGCACAGGTCGAGATCGTCGCGTGCGGCGAGCAGCTCTGCGGTCGGGTGGTGTGGCTGCGCTCGCCGTTCGACGAACATGGCTGTGAGTTGCACGACCGCCGCAATCCCGAGGCGGCCCTGCGCGGCCGGCCGATCGTCGGCCTGCAGATCCTCGCCGACCTTCGTCCGGCGGACGATGCGGGCTCATGGGCCGGCGGCACCATCTACGATCCGACCAGCGGGAGGACGTACCGGTGCACGGTGGAGCTGGACGGGGACAATCGCGTGCACGTGCGGGGCTACATCGGCGTGCCGCTGTTGGGCAGGACCACCACCTGGATTCGCGTCGGGACAGAGAAGCAGATGTGCAACCGTCGAGACGGTGCGTGAGCGCCGCCGCGCGCCGCAACTAAGGAGGTGAACCAATGACCCCACAGACTGTGCGCCGCAACGACGTCGATTGGCTGCGCATCTTCGCGGTGTACCTGCTGTTCGTGTTCCACACCGCGATGGTCTTCAACCCGGCACCGTTCTACCACATCCGCAACACCGACCTCAGCGTCGTGATGCTGATCGTCGCCGGCTTCATCAGCCTCTGGCACATGCCGCTCTTCTTCCTGCTCGCCGGCTGGTCGGCGTTCGGCTCCCTCGCCGCGCGCGGCACCGGCGGCTTTCTGCGCGAGCGCGTGTTCAAGCTCTGGGTGCCGCTGGTGATGGGCTGCATCCTGCTCATGCCGTCGATCAAGTACCTCGAGCTGCGCAGCGGCCTCGACGCCAACGTGGACGGTCTGCGGGTCAGCCCCGCCGTGCTCGATTCGTTCCTGCCGGTCATTCCCTCCGGTCTCCCGCTGATGCCGCCGTTCGACGAATCGTTCTTCGCCTTCCTGCCCACCTTCTTCACCGAGCTGAGCCGCTTCACCTGGGCACACCTCTGGTTCGTCGCCTACCTGTTGGTCTTCACCCTGCTGTATCTGCCCGCCTTCCGCTGGCTCGCGGCACGCCGCGCACGGCTGACCCACGCCCCCGGCTGGTGGATCTACCTGCCGCTCGTGCCCCTGGCCCTGACCCAGGTGTTTCTGCGGCCGCACTGGCCGGGGCTGCAGAACCTCTATGACGACTGGGCCAACGTCGCCTACTACAGCACTTATCTGTGGTGCGGGTTCCTGCTGGCGCGCGTGCCGGCGCTCGAAACGACGCTGCATCGCGAGATGGGGCGCGCGCTGGTCATCGCCGCCGTGACGACCATCGGGCTGCTGCTCGGCGTGCTCGGCGTGTTCGACGCGCCGCACGTGCTGCTCGCCGGCACGGCCGTGGCCGGCTGGTGCTACGTCGTCGCCCTGCTCGGCGCCGCGCATCGCTTGCTCGCGTCGGCTACCCGCGGTCTCGCCTACCTGACCGAATCCGCCTTCCCGGTCTACTGGCTGCACCAGTCCGCCATCGTGCTGATCGGCTACTTCGTCGTGCGGCTCGAACTCGGCATCGCCGCCAAGTTCGCGCTACTGCTCGTCGCGGCGGTGAGCGCGACCATGTTGGTCTATCACTTCGGTATCCGCCGCTTCGCCATCGGTCGCTTCATCACCGGCATGAAGCCGCGACCCAGCGGCGCGCATCCGGCGCATCTGTCGCCGCCGACCGCCGCCGCCGCCGGCCCCGTCCTCGATCGCCGCTGAGACCAACCCCGCCTTCATCCCGTTCGGCGCGCCAGCAGGCGGTAGAGCGCTGGCAGCACGAACAGGGTGAGGGCGGTGCTCGACACCAGGCCGCCGACCACGACGGTGGCCAGCGGGCGCTGCACCTCGGCGCCGGTGCCGGTGGCGAGGGCCATCGGCAGGAAGCCGAGCGAGGCGACCAGCGCCGTCATCAGTACCGGTCGCAGGCGGGTGAGCGCGCCGCGCTCGATCGCCTCGTCGAGCTCGACGCCGGCGGCGCGCAGCTGGTTGATGAACGTCACCAGCACCAGCCCGTTCAGCACCGCGACGCCCGACAGCGCGATGAACCCGACGGCGGCGGAGATCGAGAACGGCAGGCCGCTGAGCCACAGCGCCAGCACGCCGCCGCTGATGCCGAGCGGCACGCCGGTGAAGACCAGCAGCGCGTCGCTCACGCGGCCGAAGGTGCTGAACAGCAGCAGCAGGATGACCGCGAAGCAGATCGGCACGACCACCGTCAGGCGCCGCTTGGCCTCGACCAGGTTCTCGAACTGGCCACCCCAGCCGAGCCAGAGGCCGGCCGGGACGGCGATCTGGGCGCCGATGCGGGCCTGCGCATCGGCGACGAAGGAGCCGAGGTCGCGGCCGCGCACGTTGGCCTGCACGACGATGCGCCGCTTGCCGTTCTCGCGGCTGATCTGATTCGGCCCTTCGCCCAGGGTCAGCGTGGCGAGCGCCTCGAGCGGGGCGAAGCGCACCGCGGCGCCGTCGCGGTCGTCGGCAGCGATCGTCAGCGCCGTCGGCGCCTGGTCGACGTGGGTCAGCGGCACCGGCAGATGGCCGAGCGCGTGCAGGTCGGCGCGCGCGTCGTCGGGCAGGCGGACGACGACGTCGAAACGCCGATCGCCCTCGAAGATCTGCCCGGCCTGCCGCCCGCCGATGGCGATGGCGACGACGTCGTGCACCTCGGCGACGCTGACCCCGTAGCGCGACAGCGCCGTCATATCGAGGTCGATGCTGAGCAGCGGCGCGCCGTCCACTTCCTCGATCTTGACGTCGGCGCTGCCCGGCGTCGCGCGCAGCACGGCCGCGATCTGCGCCGCCACCGGCGCCATGGTGTCGAACTCGTCGCCGAAAACCTTGACCGCGACGTCGGCGCGCACCCCGGCGAGCAGCTCGTTGAAGCGCATCTGGATCGGTTGCGTGAATTCGTAGCTGTTGCCGGGCAGGCGCGCGACGATGGCCTCGACGCGCGCCCGCACATCCTCCTTGCGCTGGCGTGGATCGGGCCACTGGTCGCGCGGCTTGAGCACGATGAAGGTGTCGGACAGGTACGGTGGCATGGGGTCGTTGGCGAGCTCCGGCGTGCCGGTGCGCGAGAAGACGAAGGCGACCTCCGGCATGGGGGCGAGGGCGCGCTCGATGTCGCGCTGCATCGCCGTCGACTGCGCCAGGCCGGTGCTCGGGATGCGGCTCGCCATGACGACCAGGTCGAGCTCGCTGAGCGTCGGGGCGAACTCCTGCCCGAGCCGGGTGAAGAGTAGCAGCGAGAGGGCAAAGGCGACGGCGCTGCCGGCGACGGTCGCCAGCCGCCAGCGCAGCGCCAGGCGCAGCGCCGGGGCGTAGGCGGCGCGCGCCGCGCGCACCAGCCAGCTGTCGTGCTCGCGCACCCGCCCCGAGCAGCACAGCGCCACCATCGCCGGGATGAAGGTGAGCGACAGAACGAAGGCGGCGGCCAGCGCGATGATCACGGTCACGGCCATCGGCCGGAACATCTTGCCCTCGACGCCGGTCAGAAACAGGATCGGAATGTAGACGGTGATGATGATCGCCTCGCCGAAGGCGGTCGCGCTGCGCACCTGGGTGCTGGCTTCGCGCACCACCGAGAGGCGCTCGTCGAGGCTCAGCACGCGGCCGAGCTGGCGCTGGCGCTCGGCGAGCAGGCGCAGGCAGTTCTCGACGATGATCACCGCGCCGTCGACGATCAGGCCGAAGTCGATGGCGCCGAGGCTCATCAGATTGGCGCTGACGCGGGTCTGCGCCATGCCGATGGCGGTGAACAGCATGGTCAGCGGAATGGCCAGCGCGGTGATCAGCGCGGCGCGCACGTTGCCGAGCATCAGGAAGAGCACGGCGATGACCAGCGCCGCGCCCTCGATCAGGTTGGTGGCGACCGTGTCGATGGTCGCGTTGACCAGCGCCGAGCGGTCGAGCACGGTCTTGGCGCGCACGTCGGGCGGCAGCGAGCGCTGCACCACGGCGAGCTGGTCGCGCACCGCCGAGGCGACGGTGCGGCTGTTGGAGCCGACCAGCATCAGCGCGGTGCCGAGGACGACCTCCTCGCCGTTCTCGGTCGCGCTGCCGGTGCGCAGCTCGCGCCCGACCCCGATGGTGGCCAGGTCGCCGATGCGGATCGGTACGCCCTCGCGCTCGGCGACGACGATGCCCTTCAGCTCCTCGGGACCGCTCAGACGGCCGGCCGCGCGCACGATGTACGACTCGCCGTTGTGCTCGACGTAGCCGGCGCCGGTGCTGAGGTTGTTGCGCTCGAGCGCGTCGATGAGGTCGCCGAACCCGAGCCCGTAGGCGCCGAGCTGCCGCACGTCCGGCCAGACATGGTACTGCTTGACGTAGCCGCCGTTGGTGTCGATGCCGGCCACGCCCGGCACGCTGCGCATCTGCGGGCGGATGATCCAGTCCTGCACCGTGCGCAGATACGCGGCGCGCTCGAGCTCGCTGCGCAGCACCTCGCCCTCCGGCGTGCGGTAACTGCCGTCGGCCTGCCAGCCGGCGCCGCCGGTGGCGGCTGGCGCGCCGCGACCGTCGGGGTGCTCGAACTCGACCGTCCACATGTAGACCTCGCCCAGGCCGGTGGCCACCGGACCCATCTGCGGGTCGACGCCGGGCGGCAGCTGCGGGCGCGCCGCGGCCAGGCGCTCGCCGACCTGCTGGCGGGCGAAGTAGATGTCGACGTGGTCGTCGAACACCGCCGTCACCTGGGCGAAGCCGTTGCGCGAGAAGGAGCGCGTGTGCGCCAGCCCCGGGATGCCGGCGAGCGCGGTCTCGAGCACGAAGGTGACCTGCTTCTCGATCTCGATCGGCGAGAGCGACGGGTCGACGGCGTTGATCTGCACCTGCTGGTTGGTGATGTCGGGCACCGCGTCGATGGGCAGCGTCCACAGCGCCCGCGCGCCGATGGCCGCCGCGACGGCGGTGAGCAGCACCACCAACCAGCGGTGGGCGATGGAGAAGGTGAGGACGCGATCGAGCATGGCGCCTCAGTGGTCGTGGCCGCCGCTGCTCTTCTCGAGCTCGGCCTTGACCAGGAAGGAGCTGGTTGCCGCGTAGCGCTCGCCGGCCTGCAGACCGGTGAGCACCTCGGCGGTGCTGTGGCCGATGCGGCCGACGGTCACCGGACGGACCTGGAAGTGGCCGTCGTGCTCGACGTACACGGCGGTCGCGCCGTCGACACGCTGCAGGGCCGAGCGCGCGATCACCACCGCCGCCGGCGCCGGATCCTCGACCAGGGCGGTGACGAACAGGCCCGGCCGCCACTGGCCGTCGGGGTTGGCCAGGACGACGCGCGCGGTGGCGGTGCGCGTCGCCTGGTCGAGCACCGGGCTGACGTACGACACCGTGCCGCGCGCTTCCGCCAGGCCGTAGCCGGCCGAGATGGTCACCGTCTGGCCGGTGCGCACCATCGCCACGTCGCGTTGGTAGACGGCGATGTCGATCCAGACCGAGTCGAGATCGGAGACGATCAGGATCGGGCGCGCCGGTCCGACCGCCTCGCCGGCCACCGCATGGCGGTCGACGACGACGCCGTCGAAGGGCGCGACGATGGTGTACGGCGCCAGCGTCGCGCTCTCGACCACCGCCAGCGGCGCGCCGGCGCGCACCCGATCGCCGACCCGGGCGCGCACCTCGCGCAGCACGCCGTCATAGCGCGGTGCCAGGTGCACGGTGCGGTCGGCATTGGCCCGCACCTCGCCGGGCAGCTCGATGCCGAGATCGACGGTGCCGGCCCGGGCGGTGGCGACGGTGACGCCGAAGCGGGCGAAGTCGGCGACGGTGAAGGCGGGCGCGTCGTCCCCGTGCGCGTCATC